>JAPPLF010000003.1:25812-103287 GCA_028874215.1 Acidobacteriota bacterium | reverse complement strand
GGGGGGGGGGTGCCCGGGGGGGCGGGGGGGCCCCCCCCCCCCCGTGCCCCCCCCCGGGGGGTTGGCCCCCCCCCCGGCCGGGGGCGGCGGGGGCCCCCCCGGTCCCGTACCGTCCGGAGCCGGCGAGGAGGACCTGGAGCAGATCGTATCCGCAATACGCCGAGCCGAGCGGCCCCTGATCTGGGCCGGTGAGGAGCTGGCCTACACCGGAGCCCACGGGACCTTGATCCGTCTGGCCGAGACTCTGGGAGTCGCCGTGGTCACGGGAGACGGGGCCAAGGACGCCTTCCCCGAGGACCATCCTCTCTCCCTGGGCACCTGCCTGGGCCAGCGGATCTGGGCCGACAACCCGGTCCACGATTTCATCCCGGGGTGCGACCTGGTGCTGGGGTTGGGATCCGGGTTCATCCATCGCAGCACCGTCCAGCTCGGCGTCCGGCTCCCGGAACAGTTGATTCAGGTGGTGGCGGACCCGGATTACCTGGGGCGGAACTACCCGGTCAGTCTGGGTATCGTGGCGGACGGGGGCGTGGTGGCAAGTCAGATCCTGGAGCGGGTCCAAGGCCGTGACCTCTCGACCGGCCCCGGGTATCGAGACGAGATCCGGAACCTCAAGCGGCTGATCCGCACGGAGCTCCAACATCAATGGCCGTTGGAGACCAGGGCGATGGAGGCCATCCGCAGCGTGCTGCCCCGGGAGACCATCACCACGTGGGACACGACCGTCCCCGCCAGTCGCGCCAGCCGCGCCTTCCAGGCCTATGGACCCAGGACTTTTCTCAACCCCTACGGCTGGGTCGGAATCGGTTTCTCCTTTCCGGCGGCGCTGGGCGCCAAGGCGGCCGCTCCTGCAACCCCGGTGGTCTGCTTTTCGGGGGACGGCGGGTTCCAGTACTGCATGTCCGAGTTGGCCACCGCCGTCCAATACGGTTTGAACGTGACGGTCGTCCTTTTCAACGACGAAGCCTGGGGCGTCTTGAAGTGGTTGCAGAAGTCCAATTACGGCGGCAGATACCTGGGAACCGATCTGGCCAACCCCGATTTCGTGAAGGTGGCCGACGGGTACGGCATCGCCGGAGCCCGGGTCGATTCTCTTTCGGAACTGTTGCCGGTTTTGGAGGAAGCCGTCGGGTCCGACCGGACGACCCTGATCGACGTGCGCATCCCCCGCGGTTTCAGCGAGTTCGCTTGACCGGTTCGGACGTGGAAGGCCCGCTCCAGAGGGTTGAGCGGATCGCTCGAACCGGGACCCGGTCGACAATCGAGGCGCCCACGATCGAAGCCACCCGCTTCCGAAAAGGCACCGCGTCGCCGCGCCCGTTCGGGTGCAGGCGGCTGGTCAGAATCACCACCAGGGTCTCCGTGTAGGGGTCGATCCAGAGGGAGGTCCCGGTGAACCCGCTGTGGCCGAAGGACCCCACCGGGAAGAGGTCTCCGCGAGGGGCGTGGTACCGGCTGTGGATGTCGAATCCAAGGCCCCGGAGCACCGGCTTCCCGGTTGGAGACTGGGGCGTGGTCATCTGCAGGACCCCGAGCGGCGAGAGGATCCGCCTGCCGTCGTAGACGCCCCCGTTGAGGATCATCTGTCCGAACCGGGCCACGTCGTCGGCGGTGGAAAAAGCCCCGGCGTGTCCGGCGCATCCTCCCATTCGCGCCGCGGTGGGGTCATGAACCCTCCCCTGAAGCATCTTTCCCTCATGCCGTTCCGTGGGAGCGATCCTGGATTTCATCCGCTCCCTTGGATTGAAGAAGGTGTCCGTCATGCCCAGGGGCTCGAAGACCCGTTTCCGCGAGAACGCGTCCAGATGGTCTCCCGAGAGGACTCTCACCAGCTCGCCGAGGACCACGTAGTTGATGTCGCTGTATCTGAAACGCGCTCCGGGCCGGGTCGCCAATTGCTCCCGGCAGGCCCGGGCGACGGCCGCCTCGTAGCCTCTCCACTTGGCCTTCAGGGACAGACTGGGGCGCAGTCCCGAATAGTGGGTCAGGAGCTGCCGCACCGTGATCCGGTGCTTGCCGTACTGGGAAAACCGGTTGAGATGCTTGGAGACCGCGTCGGAAAGAGCGAGGCGCCCCTCCTCCACCAGGATCATGACGGCCACGGCCGTGGGCATGATCTTGGTCAGGGAGGCCAGGTCGAAGATGGTGTCCACTTCCATGGGCGAGCGGCTGGGGGAGACGGTCCGGTCGCCGAAGGCCTTGCGGTAGACGATGCCCCCTTTTCGGGCCACGAGAATGACGGCGCCCGGAAACTGCTTCTTTTCGATGTGCTCCAGCGTGATCGCGTCCAGTTTCTCCAGTCTCTGCGGGGAGATGCCCACTTCCCGGGGATCGACCGGTCTCAACAGGAGCTCGCCGTAAACGGGGTTCGGCGCCGCACCGGCCAGTGCAAGAAACATGAAAACGGCAATGAGGTGGGAGTATCGACGCATGAATCGGTGCAATACTCTACCAGCCGGTGGTGATAGTTCCGGAGCGGCGGTTCTCCGACCGTCGATGGGGAGCGGCGACATTCCTGTCGCCGGGTTGGGCGGAGCGCGGCATTTGATAATGGTGGTGGTTTCTCCCATGGTGGCTGACCCGAAAATGAACCGACCGGCCGATCCGGAACTGCCCGAGGGACCCCTGGACGGCGAGGGATTCATCCTCGCCGGCGGGAAGAGCGGGCGGCTGGGGCGTGACAAGGCCTTTCTGCGCTATCGCGGATCACCCTTGATCGAGCTTGCCCGGCGGTGCCTGGAGTCGGCGGGCCTGCCCGTCGCCATCGTCGCTGACTCCCGGGAGCGGTTTCGGAGCTTGGGCCTGCCCGTGTTGGTCGACCGGATTTCCGGCGCGGGTCCCTTGGGGGCGGTGTTCACCGCATTGACCGCCTCCCGTTCGCAGGACAATTACTTCATTCCCTGCGACACCCCCCTGGTTCCCCCCCGGCTCTACCGGGTTCTGGCCCGGGCCGGCCGCGATTTCGACGTGGTGGTTCCCCGCGACGCGGCAGGCGGGCTCCATCCCCTTTGCGCCTACTACTCCCGCAATGCCGCGGACCCGATTCGAAGACTCCTGGAAACCGGCGTCCGCCGGGTCGACTCGGTGTTGGAAGCGGAGGACCTGCGGGTGCACGTCCTGTCGGCCGCCGAATGGAACCTGCCGGACCAGGGTTTCCTCAACGTTAACACCCCCGCTGACTGGGAACTCCTTCAACGGAAAATGGATTGAGTTCGTTGTAGTAGACAGGCCGTGGCGGATTTCGGCGTTGATTGTCAGTCGCGGCCGAACCATGGAGTTGACGAATTGAGGGAGAACCCTTCGGGCTTGTTCATCATTGCCTTCGTGATCACCGGGATTTTCCTGTTGGTCCTGGTGGCGCTGATATATTTCCTGTTCACTGGGCAGAACGAGGAGGCCAAGAGTGTTCTCAGCCCTTTCCTGGTAGTATTGATTTTCATCGTCTGGAGAATGACGTCCCGTCTGGGAGCGAAGAGATGATCAATGACATCCTGATCGGAATTGCTTGGTTCGGAGCCCTGTTGGCCGCCGGCGTCGGCGGATATTGCACGGAAAAATACCTCCAACTGACGAAGAAGCCGGGCTCGGTGGCCAGCTCCGGGAACGGGTCGACTCAAGAAAAGTCATAGTCCCCAGGAGGGGGGACATTCTTGTCCCGCAGTCTTTCGTGTCCCAACGTGAATGGGAATCCAGCGGCTGGAAACCGCCGCTCCGCCCGGAGGGATCCCTCCTCAGATCAGCTTCCGCTCCTCACAATAGGCTCCGATCTCCGCCAAACTGAACAGCGCGTAGATGGGAATCCCCAGGTCGGCCAGCGCATCGACGCCCCCCTGTTCCCGGTCGACGCAGACCACGATGCGTCCCACCGGGATCTCCAATTCCTCGAGGCGTGTCACCGCCCGCCGCAGGCTGCCCCCCGACGCTACGACGTCGTCGATCAGATTGGCTTCCCGGCTCGGGTCCGGCCTGCCCACGAACTCGGAGACGATCTCGCCGGGATAGACTCGCGCCTCCTTTCGCAACACCGAGAGGGTGATGAAGGGTTCCCGGCCTTTCCGGAAGCTGGCCAGGGATGCCGCCGCGGCGAGAGGGATGCCTGTGTCCGGGACTCCGATCACCTGTTGGGGCGTCTTCGGCGTCGACCACCTTTCCGCGATCTCGGCGAAACTGGACCCGAGGAGGGAAAAGAGGGCCAGGTCGGTGTAGACGGCGGTTCGAAGATCGATGAAGACGGGAGTCCGCAGGCCGTAGCGGCGCCGCACCTCGGCTCCCAGCAGGATGGCCCCGGCGTCGACCAGCCCCTCCAGCAGATCCCGCTTGCCGGGGAAGGAGAGGATCGTCGCTTTCAACTGTCACCTCGCGAAGAGTGTGTTCCGCTCCGAAGTCCTCCCCCGAACTTCGTTACGGAGCCTCGTGGGCCGTCATCATGATCTCCACCAGGGCATCGGGAGACATGAGCACCGAGCCGAAGGTGGCCCGGGCCGGGGGCGCTCCGGGGAAAACCGTCTTGTAGACCTGGTTCATCTGGCCGTAGTAGCGGATGTCGGACAGATAGACGTTTGCCTCCACAACGTGGCCGAAATCCAGGCCCGCCCGGGTCAGGACCGCACGGAGATTCTCCAGGGTCTGACGGGTCTGGGCTTCGATCCCCTCGGCCCAGGCGGTCTTGCCCCGTCCCACCATGCCCGCCAGGTAGAGCCGGCCGCCGGCTCGGATTCCCGGGGAGTAGGGACTGGCCGGAAGCGGTTCGCCCGCCGGGGCCGCCACCTCGCGGGAGCCTCCCCGCACGGCGACGCACTGGATCTCCACCTTCCAATCCTGGTGCATGAGCCTGGTCTGGCTGGTGGCCCGGGCCGGAGGATCCTTGGGGAAGAAGGAACGGTAGACGCGGTTCATTTCGGCAAAATCGCGGGAATCGGCCAGGAAGACCTTGGAGGAGACCACATCCCCGTAGTCCATGCCGGCTTCCCGCAGGATGGCCCCGACGTTCTCCAGCACCGTGCGTGTCTGGGCCGCGGTATCGCCGGACCTGGAGTGCCCGGTGACGGGATCGCTGCTGATGATTCCCGAGACGAACAGGGTGTCGCCGGCCAGCACTCCCCAACTGGACGGAGAGCCGGGACGTTTCCAGCCGCCCGGCGTGACGATGGTCTTGCCCCGATCGGGCCGTGCGGCCACCAGGGCGATCTCCACCACCGCCTCGGGGAAGACGATGGCCCCTTCCACCGTGGCCCGCGCCGGCGGATTCTCGCGAAAATACTCCCGGTAGACTTCGTTGAACGGCCGGAAAAGACGGGTGTCCGAGAGAAAGACGTTGGCGCTCACCACGTCGGCAAACCCCATTCCCGCCGCCTTCAGGACAGTTCGCAGATTCTCCAGGGTCTGGCGAGTCTGAACCCGGATATCCCCTTTGACCTCCCGGGTCCCCGGTGTATTCCCCAGGGCGCCGGACAGGTAAAGGAATCCGTCCGCCTCGACGGCCGGACTGAAGGGCAGCCCCATCCCCGTCCCCGGAGGAGCCACGACCTTGTGCCGGTCGGCCGGCAGGGCCAACGAAACCGTCAGGATGGAGACTGAACACGCGATGGAAAGACCTCGTCTCATGCCGCGTAATCCTATCGACTGAGAATCTCCCCGAAAAGTCCCCAATTCCGGGAAGCACTCCTGATATTCTGCCCGTCATGCTCCGGCGCTACCTCCGGACGGTCCCCTACCGGAGCCGTCCCGCCCTCTACTACGAGAGCCTCTACAGCATCGGCCGGGGGGCCTTCGTGGCCCTGCTGCCTCTGAGCTGGGTCGTGCTCAAGACCGTCCTGGACGGGGAACTCTGGCAGTTGACGGTCTTGGGATGCATCTGGGGTATGTCGGGGCTGCTGGCTCCCGGATGGGCCTACCTGGGCCGCCTGGCCGGTCTCCAGCGCCTGGTGGTCTGGCCCAACATGGCCGGGGGTCTGGCTCTGGCCGGCGTCGCGCTGGTATCCGACGCCAACGCTTTCGTCCTCCTGGTGAGTCTGGCCTATCTGCTTGCCGTACCGACTCGTCTCACGGAGATGAGCCTCTATCGGATCTTCTATCCGGACTCCCACCGGTCCCTGGCCGTGGGGTGGCTCAAGGGCATCGCGTTCGTCATGGGCGCATTGGCCACTCTGGCCGGAACCTGGCTCATCGATGCCGGAGACGCCCTCTACGGGATCGTTTACGTCGTGGTGGGCGTGCTCCTGATCGGCTCCGCCTGGTGTTACGGACGGATCCGGATCCCGGCCCGCGTGGAGTCTCTGTCCGACGGTTCCATCCGTTACGCCGCGGCGCTGAGGGAAGGACTCAAAGCCCTGCTCGCCGACCGGAGCTTCCTTCTGTACCAGGGGGCCTTCTTCTCCACGGGTTGGGGCAACTTCATGTCCATGGTGCTGGTGGCCGAGGTGATGAGGGAGTCCCTCGACGCTCCGGTATGGGCCATGGGACTGGCCGTGGCGATCCTGCCGCAGGTGCTCCAGCCCATCTCCTCGCCCCTCTGGGGCCGGTTCCTGGACCGGGTGAATCCCATGCAGGGACGCGCCGTCTTCAGTTTCTTCATGGCCTCCGTCAACGCGCTCTACTGTTACGGAGGGCTCCAACTGCTGGTCTGGCCCTTCCTGGCGGGCAGCCTGATCCAGGGCCTGACCAACAGCGGCAACCAGATCGTCTGGACCACCGGTTCGCTCTACTTCGCCCGTCCCCGGCAGGTCGTGCTCTACAACACCGTCCACGTGGCCCTGACCGGCTTCCGGGGCCTTGCGGCGCCCTTGGTGGGAGCCTGGCTCTTCAGCCGCACCGGCCTCGGCTCCTGGGTCTTCGGCATCTCGTCGATCCTGGGCGTCCTGGGCCTGATCTCCATGATCTGGCTCCACCTGAAAGAGAGAGACGCCGAATAACGACGGAGCGGCGACTTTCCTGTCGCCGTGGGAGGGGCGACGCCAGTCCTCCCTTTACGCTTCCGTGCTTCTCCCTGAATCCCACCACAACCTGGTAGTAAACTGACTCATGAACATGCACCCCTCCCGTCCCGACAGAACGGTCCCCACCCGTCTCCCGGCCCTTCTGATCGCGTGCTGCCTGACGGCACTCTCCGGAGCCTGCAATCCCGCCGGCCACGCCCAGAAATCCGCCGGCCCCGTCACCTTCAACCGGGACATCGCCCCCATCGTCTACAAGCGTTGCGCTCCCTGCCACCGTCCGGGACAGGTGGCCCCCTTCAGCCTCCTGAGCTACGAGGACGTCAAGTCGCGGGCGAGCCAGATCGAGGTGGTCACGCGGACCCGCTACATGCCTCCCTGGCTGCCCGAGTCGGGAAAAGGCCGCTTCGTCGGGAACCGGCGCCTCACCGTCCGGGAGCTGGAGCTGCTCCAGGAATGGCTCCAGGGAGACCTGCCTCAAGGGGACCCGGCGAACCTTCCCCCTCCCCCCGAATGGCCCCAGGGCTGGCAGTTGGGCGAGCCCGACCTGGTCATCCGGATGCCGCGGACCTACACCCTCCCGGCCGACGGACCCGACGTGGTCCGCAACTTCGTGATCCCCAGCCCCGTGGACCGCACCCGCTACGTGAGAGGCGTGGAATTCCGGCCCGGCAATGCCCCCATCGTCCACCACGTGGTGATTCTGGTGGACACCACCGGGACCTCCCGCGCCCACGAGGCCAAAGACCCGGAGGCGGGCTACGACGGCATGCTCTACAACCAGGCCACGAGTCCCGGCGGCCACTTCGAGGGCTGGACGCCGGGCAAGAGCCCCTTTCTGCGGCCCGCGGACATGGCGTGGCGCCTCGACCCCGGCACCGACGTGGTTTTCCAGCTCCACATGCTGCCCACCGGAAAACCGGAGCCGATTCAATCCTCCCTGGGACTCTTCTTCGCCCGGAAGCCGCCGACCAAGACGCCCTATATGCTCCGTCTGGGCTCCAAGGTGATCGACATCGAGGCCGGGGACACCGACTACAAGATCCGCGACACCTATCGCCTCCCCGTGGATACGCGGCTCCTGAGCGTCTATCCCCACGCCCACTACCTGGCCCGGGAAATGAAGGGCACCGCCCGGCTGCCCGACGGACGGCTCCGGTGGCTGGTCCATATCCGGGACTGGGACTTCAACTGGCAGGACGAGTACCGCTACTCTTCCCCCATCTCGTTGCCCGCCGGCACCACCCTGGAGATGGAGTACACCTACGACAACTCGGCGGAAAACCTGCGAAATCCTCACAGTCCTCCCGAGAGAGTCGTCTACGGGCCCCAATCCTCGGACGAGATGGGGGACCTCTGGTTTCAGGTCCTGGCCGCCGACGGGAAGGGCTTGGACCGGCTGGTCCGGGACCACGCCCACCGGGAGTTGCTGGCCGACGTGGAGGGCTACCGGAAGCTGGTTCGGGACCATCCCGAGGACCCCCACTTTCGCGACACGCTGGCCCATCGCTACATCCGGCTCGGGGAAGTCACCAGGGCCATCGGGGAGTGGAAGGAGGCCATCCGCCTGAGTCCCCGGTTCTGGGGCTACTATTTCAACCTGGGCCACGCCCTCGATCAGATGAAACGGCCGGCCGAAGCCGTGACCTGGTACCGGAAGACGCTGGAGCTGAAGCCGCGGCAGGCCCGGGCCCACAACAACCTGGCCGTGGCTCTTCAATCCACGGGCCGGCGGCCGGAGGCGATCCGGCATTTCCGGCGGGCGGTCGGGATCGATCCCGATTCCATGGAGTCGCACCGGAACCTGGCCGCCGCACTGGCGGAGGAGGGGAACTTCAGGGATGCGGCGGCCCACTTTCGCCGGGCTCTGGAGACGGGGCCCCCGTCGGCGGATGTCCACACCGGCCTGGGGCGCGCTCTGGCGGGCCAGAATCGAATGCCGGAGGCGGTCGAGCAGTTCAGGAGCGCCCTGCGGCTCGACGCGAACAGCTTCGACGCCCACAACAATCTGGGGAACCTGCTGGCGGCCGGAGGACGCATGGAGGAGGCCCTGGCGCATTTCCGCAAGGCGGTGGAGTTGCAGCCGGACTCGGTGGAAGCCCTGGGCAACCTGGGCCTGGCCCTCCGGATGACCGGGCGCTTCAATGAAGCCGGCCGCTACCTGGAGGAGGCGGCTCGCCGCCAACCCGGCTGGCCCGCTCCCCAGGCCGCCCTGGCCTGGATCCTCGCCACCCACCCCGACCCCGCCCGGCGCCGCCCGCAGGAGGCGGTCCAACTGGGCCGCAGGGTCGTCCGGATGACCCGGGAACAGGATCCCCGGATGCTGGATGTCCTAGCGGCGGCCTACGCCGCCGCGGGGGAGTTCGATCAAGCCGTCGCCGCAGCCCAAAAAGCGATCCGGCTGGCCGCCACCCGTCCCGGGGACCCGTTGGGGCGGTTGCTGCAGGAGCGTCTGGCGCTCTACCGTGAGCGAAAACCCTACGTCGAAGGTGAATGAAGCGGAAAGAGTAAATCCAAGGGCGGCGGAAATGGCAGCGAAAAGCGATCCCAACGATCTTTTCGAGGCTGGCCGAGCCAATCTGGCGCAGTCCTAAGTTTTTTCTTCTGAATTGTTTGACTCTCCGAATCGGGTCCTGTAAAAAGACCCCAACAACGACGCTCACCATACGTCTTTTTCATTGCGAACGGTCGAGACGGCCGGAAGTTCGTAACCGTTCTCGACCTTCCAGGAGGGAACAACTCATGGGCTACAGGAGCAAGACTCTGTGGCTGGCGGCTGCGTGCCTGGTGCTCGTGGTGCATGCGCTTGCGGCGCCGCTGGCCTACGGACAGGCCGCCACCTTCTCCCGGTTGCTGGGGACCGTCAGGGACCAGACCGGAGCGGTGGTGCCGGGAGTGGAGGTCACGGCCACGGCCACGGCCACCAACATCCCGAATATGGCGGTGACCAACGACCGCGGCGATTACGTCATCGACAAGTTGATCCCCGGTTTCTATGACATCTCGGCGGAGCTGCCCGGCTTCAAGGTGGCGCGCTCGCTGGGTGTCCGTCTCGAGGTCCAGAGCGTATCCCGCGTCGACCTCACCATGGAACCGGGAGACATCTCCGAGCAGGTGACGGTCACGGGACAGTCCACCATCATCGACACCGACAATGCCGAGGTGGCGGCGGTCATCGAAGAGAAGAAGATCCTGGATCTTCCTCTGGCAGGCCGCGACATGGTGAAACTGGCCTACCTGACCACGGGCGGCACGCAGGAACGGCAGGAGATCGGCTACTCTACGCTGTACGCATACGGCGGCGGGTATCCCACCTTCAACGGCCTTTATTCGCACTCCAACCAGATCCAGTTGGACGGCTCCAACAACATGGGCTACATCACGCAGCGGCCCACGGTGCAGCCGACCCCTGAGACGGTGCAGGAGTTCAAGGTGATCACGAACAACTACTCGGCCGAGTACGGCCGCGTGGGCGGGGCGGTCATCACGATGTTGTCCAAGAGCGGGAGCAACGAGTTCCACGGCCATGCCTGGTACTACTTCCGGGACGAGACGTTGGATGCGAACAACTTCTTCGCGAACCGGTCCCTGCGGGAGAAGCTGCCGGTGGACTACCACATCGGCGGCGGCTCCATCGGCGGTCCCATCCTCAAGGACAAGACCTTCTTCCACGGCCACTATGAGAAGTTCGTCGACGACCTGAACGTGGCCGGATTCGCCACGGTGCCTTCCACGGCCATCGTCCAGGGCGATTTTTCCGGCAGTGGTGCCAAGGGGCCCATCAACCAGCTCTACAATCCGTTCGACTTCACCGGAACTCGGGCCGAAGGGACCGGAAAGCGGGCTCCTTTCGCCAACAACCAGATCCCGGCCAGCATGCAGGGGGCGGTCTACAGGAAGGTGATGGAACTGATGCCCCCGCCGGCGCCCAACCAGTCGGGCGTGACCGCCAACAACTACGCCTATCCCCGGGCGACCAACACCCGGATCGACAAGTACTCGTTCCGGGTCGACCACCAGTTCGCCAACGACGACAACATCTTCGGACGTTACAGTTGGCAGCGGTCGCCCACGTTCGCGCATTCCGGGGATCTGGGAATCCCCGGCGCCAACCAGGACGGCATCTACCGTTACTTCTATGACCGGTCCCGCGGCTACCAGATCGGCATCAGTTGGGTGAACCCCATCGGATCCAACCTGGTCACCGAGTACACCCAGTCCATCTGGAAGTTCACCTGGCTCATCGGACGGCCCATCGAGGACACCAACTGGCCGCGGGTGCTGGGTTACGACGACGGACACAACTGGGAGGTGTATCTGCCCAACGGCAACCGGGGCGGCGCCAACATGCCCCGCCTGCAGCCCGATGGCTACACTCGTTATCGCGGCGGCAGGGAATCGCCGCTGGCGGACTGGGGTTTGGGCTTCAAGTACACGGCCTCCTGGAGAAAGGGAGACCACTACCTGAAGTTCGGTTTCGAGCACGTCCGGAATCTGGATGTCCACTACTACTACATTCCGGAGTACGGAAACGGGTCCGACACCTTCAACGGTTTTGCCACGGGCCAGCTCGAGTACGGTCCCGACGGAAGCTTCTCCGGGGTCACCTATGGCGAGGGCTGGGCCGACTTCCTGCTGGGGACGCCCTCCGCGGTCAGCGGCAACGTCCTCGGCATCGGCGAGAACACGGGCCACTTCAACCAGAGCCACTACAACTGGTTCATCAACGACGACTGGAAGGTGAGTCCCGACCTGACCCTGAACATCGGCCTGCGCTGGGAGCAGCCGCGGCCGCCGTACTACGAGGGCCATCCCAGCGGGTCGTACACCACGGACTACTACTATTGTGCGTACGACTACAGCCGGGTCACCAACCGCATCGATCCGGTGGAAATGATGCCCAAGGGGTTCGACATCGCCCAGTGGCAGGGGCCCGACGGGATCGCGGTTCCCTTCGAGAACCTTCCCCACCGCGGTTGCTACAAGGCCAAGTGGCGCTACTTCGCGCCCCGGTTCGGACTGGCCTGGCGCATCTTCGGGACCAACCGGACCGTGCTTCGCGCCGGCGCCGGCCTGACCTACGACCAGGAGTTCGGCATCCTCAGAGCCCGGACCATGAGGCCGAATGCCGGTGTCATCAGTTTGAGCGCAACCCGGGGGTACGAGTTCCCGGAACTCATCACCGGAAAACGGATCGACCTTCCCCGTCAGAGGGGTAACGTCAATGCGGATGGAGTGCTGGTCGACAGCAACTACTACGTCTGCTACTTCTCCGAGCTGGACTGGCAGGAGGGGCAGGTCTACTCCTACAACCTGGCGATTCAGCACGAGCTGTTCCAGGGGACCAAGTGGGAGGTGGCGTACGTGGGCAACCAGGGGCGCCACATCCGCGAGATCAGCCCCTTCAACGTGGCCATGCCGGAAGGGTACGTGGTTCCTCTCGTCGCGGGAGGCACTGCCACGCTGACCAGCGACACCATCACGGCCGGTCCGCGGGAGTGGATTCCGGCCGAGAATCGCACGGAAACCAGCCGCGCCTGGACGGGACAGTTGGCCCGGCGGCCCTATCCCCAGGTCATTCCCAACACCATGCTGCGGCCGCACGGGAGCATGAACTACAACTCCCTGCAGACCAAGTTGGAGCGGCGCTTCAGCGACGGTTTGGCCCTTTCCATGGGCTACACCTGGTCCAAGGCCATGGCCATGAACTACAACGGGAACTGGGGAGACTGGTCCGGATCGCGCGACTATGAGCGCCACGCCCTGCGTGCGCCCATGCAGCACGACCGCTCCAGCACCTACTACATGTCCGCCATCTGGGTGCTGCCCTTTTTCCAGAACGCGGGGGGACTGACCAAGTCCCTGCTGGGCGGCTGGGAGCTCACCAGCATCACCACCCTCACCACGGGCGCCCCGTTCCGGGTCTTCTACGGCACCGACCTGTGGAACCAGGGCCGCCGGTCGCGGCGGTACACCGACCGCCTGAAGGACGGGAATCTGGGCGGCGGAGCCACGGTGGAGCGGTGGTATGACACCGGCGCCTTCACGGCCCCCGGCATCGAGAACCCCAACGTGCCCGGCCAGCGGATCATGGACACGTCGCTTTGCGGCGGCGCCAGCTTCTGTCACGAAGCGGCAAGACGTGCCCTGGGCAATGCCGCCCCCTATCCGCTGCGCTACGATGGAGTTCCCGTCGTGGATCTCTCGTTGCACAAGAATTTCGCTATCGGAGAGGAAAAGACCTTCGACGTCCGGGCGGACTTCTTCAACGCCTTCAACCACGCCATCTTCAATGCTCCCAACGGGAACCATTCCTCTTCGGCCGTGGGCCGGGTGACCTCGGCGGCGACGGCGCGGCAGATTCAGATCGGGTTCCGCTTCTCGTTCTAGCGGTCCAAAGGAGGGGGGCATCCCTGTCCCCCTCTCCCCTTCCTCATTCCCTGGCGACCCCGTGGAGGTTCGGTGGCTGCCGGGTCGACGCCCGTGCTCTTCGGCGCGCCGATCCGGCCAACCTCGGACGCCATCCGATTCGAAAGTCCCCGGAATTTCCCCCCTCCCGCGCCAAAAAAACCACGATTCAGTTTTTTGGCCCGAATTCGTGGCCACAGTTCAAATCGATGGAGTATCGGCCAAGCGTGAAAGCTTGTCGGAAATGCCTAAGTACAGTATTAGAAAGACTTTATTTGGTCCCGGTCAAATCTTGGCACCCAAGTTGCTTAATTGGATGGCGAGTCCGCAAAGCGGATTCAGCCTGCCGCCAGGAAGCGCGGGCTGCTGGAGCAGGCGAATTTTTTTGTTGACGCGCCGAAACGAATCGGCTAAAAGAGCCCGGACGTGTAGGCGTAAACCCATTTTTGGTGCGGACGACCGCAAGGTTTGGTACCGCGTAACATGAGTAGCTTCGAGGAGGAAAGAGGGTAATGAGCTACAAGAACAAGTCTCTATGGCTGGCGACGGCGGCTTTGGTGCTCGTCGTGCATGTGCTGGCAGCGCCGCTGGCCTATGGACAGGCTGCCACCTTCTCCCGGTTGCTGGGAACCGTCAGGGACCAGACCGGAGCGGTGGTGCCTGGGGTGGAGGTCACGGCTACGGCCACGGCCACCAACATCCCGCACATGGCGGTGACCAACGACCGCGGTGACTACGTCATCGACAAGTTGATCCCCGGTTTCTATGACATCTCGGCAGAGCTGCCCGGCTTCAAGGTGGCGCGCTCGCTGGGTGTCCGTCTGGAGGTCCAGACCGTATCCCGCGTCGACCTCACCATGGAGCCCGGTGACATCTCCGAGCAGGTGACGGTCACGGGACAGTCCACCATCATCGACACCGACAATGCCGAGGTGGCGGCGGTCATCGAAGAGAAGAAGATCCTGGATCTTCCTCTGGCAGGCCGCGACATGGTGAAACTGGCCTACCTGACCACGGGCGGCACGCAGGAACGGCAGGAGATCGGCTACTCTACGCTGTACGCATACGGCGGCGGGTATCCCACCTTCAACGGCCTTTATTCGCACTCCAACCAGATCCAGTTGGACGGCTCCAACAACATGGGCTACATCACGCAGCGGCCCACGGTGCAGCCGACCCCTGAGACGGTGCAGGAGTTCAAGGTGATCACGAACAACTACTCGGCCGAGTACGGCCGCGTGGGCGGGGCGGTCATCACGATGTTGTCCAAGAGCGGGAGCAACGAGTTCCACGGCCATGCCTGGTACTACTTCCGGGACGAGGCTCTGGATGCGAACAACTTTTTCGCCAACCGAGCTCTGCGGGAGAAGCTGCCGGTCGACTACCACATCGGCGGCGGTTCCATTGGCGGTCCCATCCTCAAGGATAAGACCTTCTTCCACGGCCACTATGAGAAGTTCATCGACAACCTGAATGTGGCTGGATTCGCTACCGCGCCTTCCACGGCCATTGTCCAGGGCGACTTTTCGGGGTCGGGCGCCAAGGGGCCCATCAACCAGCTCTACAATCCGTTCGACTTCACCGGAAGCCGCGACGATGCAACTGGAATGCGGGCAGCTTTCGCCAACAACCAGATCCCGGCCAGCATGCAGGGGGCGGTCTACAAGAAGATGATGGAGCTGATGCCTCCTCCGGCCCCCAACCAGCCGGACCTCACCAGCAACTACGCCTATCCTCGTGCGACCAATACCAAGATCGACAAGTACTCGTTCCGCGTCGACCACCAGTTCGGCAACGACGACAACATCTTCGGTCGTTACAGTTGGCAGCGGTCGCCTGCCTTTACCCATACCGGCTCTTGGGGTGTCCCCGGCGCCGAACAGGACGGCATCTACCGCCAGTTCCAGGACCGGTCCCGCGGCTACCAGATCGGCATCAGTTGGGTGAACCCCATCGGATCCAACCTGGTCACCGAGTACACCCAGTCCATCTGGAAGTTCACCTGGCTCATCTCACGGCCCATCGAGGACACCAACTGGCCTCGGGTTCTGGGATTCGACGACGGCCAGAACTGGGAAGTGTATCTGCCCAACGGCAACCGCGGCGGCGCGAACATGCCCCGCATGAGGCCTGACGGTTACACGAGCTGGGGCGGCGCCACCGAATCGCCACTGGCCGACTGGGGTTTGGGCTTCAAGTACACGGCCTCCTGGAGAAAGGGAGACCATTACCTGAAGTTCGGCGTCGAGCACGTCCGGAACCTGGATGTGCACTACTACTGGATTCCTCCCTATGCGGCCGGTGGAGACACCTTCAACGGGTTCGGTACGGGCCAGCTCCAGTACAACGAGGACGGAAGCTTTGCCGGCGTCACCTATGGCGAGGGCTGGGCGGACTTCATGCTGGGAACGCCCTCTTCGGTCTTCGGCAACGTGCTGGGAATCGGCGAGAACACCGGCCACTTTAACCAGAGCCACTACAACTGGTTCATCAACGACGACTGGAAGGTGGGTCCGAACCTGACCATAAACATGGGTCTTCGCTGGGAGCAGCCGCGGCCGCCCTATTACGAGGGCCACCCCAATGGGTCGTACACCAGGGACTACTACTACTGCGCGTATGACTACACCAAGGCCAAGAACCGGATCGATCCGGTGGAGATGATGCCTGCGGGTTTCGACATCGCCCAGTGGCAGGGTGACGTCGGCATCGCCATCCCATTCGAAAACCTGCCTCACAGGGGTTGTTACAAGGCCAAGTGGCGCTATTTCGCGCCCCGGTTCGGACTGGCATGGCGGATGTTCGGGACCAACCGGACGGTGCTCCGCGCCGGCGCCGGCCTGACCTATGACCAGGAGTTCGGTATTCTCCGCGCCCGGGTCATGCGGCCCAACGTCGGTGTCATCAACCTGCCGGCCGTGCGAGGAGAGGCTGTTCCTTCCCTCATCAGCGGCATCCGGCTCAACCTGCCCCGCGATACCGGCGCCATCAACGCGGACGGTATTCGGGTCAACAGCAACTACCGCACCTGCTACTTCTCAGAGTTGGATTGGCAGGAAGGCCAAGTCTATTCCTACAACCTCATGATTCAGCACGAGCTGTTCCAGGGGACCAAGTGGGAGATCGGCTACGTCGGCAACCAGGGGCGCCACATCCGCGAGATCAGCCCCTTCAACGTCGCCATGCCGGAAGGCTATGTTGTGCCACTGATCGGTGGCGGCTCCGCCTCACTGACCAGCGACCCCATCACGGCTGGACCTCGCGAGTGGATTCCTGCCGAAACTCGTGGCGAGGTTGGTCGTGAGTGGAATGGGCAGTTGGCCCGGCGGCCTTATCCTCAGGTCATTCCCAACACCATGCTGCGGCCGCACGGGAGCATGAACTACAACTCCCTGCAGACCAAGTTGGAGCGGCGCTTCAGCGACGGTTTGGCCCTTTCCATGGGCTACACCTGGTCCAAGGCCATGGCCATGAACTACAACGGGAACTGGGGAGACTGGTCCGGATCGCGCGACTATGAGCGCCACGCCCTGCGTGCGCCCATGCAGCACGACCGCTCCAGCACCTACTACATGTCTGCCATCTGGGAGTTGCCCTTCTTTAGGAACGCTGGTGGGCTCACCAAGTCCCTGCTGGGCGGTTGGGAACTCACCGGTATCACCACACTCACCACGGGAGCCCCATTCCGGGTCTTCTACGGCACCGACCTGTGGAACCAGGGCGGTCGTTCGCGCCGGTACACCGACCGCATCAAGGACGGGAATCTCGGCGGCGGAGCCACGGTGGAGCGGTGGTACGACACCAGCGCCTTCACGGCCCCTGGTGTCGAGAACCCGGACGTGCCGGGGCAGCGGATCATGGACCGGTCGCTTTGCGGCGGGGCCGCCACCTGCCACGAGGCAGCCCGGCGAGCACTGGGTAACGGCGCCCCCTATCCGCTACGGTATGACGGAGTACCCGTCGTGGATCTCTCGCTGCACAAGAATTTCGCCCTCGGAGAAGACAAGACCTTCGACGTCCGGGCGGACTTCTTCAACGCCTTCAACCACGCCATCTTCAACGCCCCCAACGGCAACCATGCCAGTGGCGGCGTTGGCCGGGTGACCTCGGCGGCGACGGCGCGTCAGATTCAGATTGGGTTCCGCTTCTCGTTCTAGCGATCCAAGCAAGATCTAGCGATCGAAAAAGGGCCAGCCTCCGGGCTGGCCCTTTTTTTTGCCGCAAGCAGCGTAGATTCCGTCGCTGAAGCGTTACAGTCATCGAGGGACCGAATTAAATGAAGGAGCAACGACCCTTTTCTGCCAACATGGAAGTGATTGTCTCTAGAGTTGCAGACTTGCTTATGAGAAACCGTAAGAGGAGGGGTTCATGAGCCCGGAAGTCATTGCCACAATCCTTTCCGCCATAGGAATTCTGATTGGAGTCTGGAAAATGGTAGATGGAACCCGTCGTGAGCTCAGCGCCAAGATTGACTCCGAAATCGGAACTGTGAACCAGCGAATCGAGGCCGCTCTACTCGCCGATCGTCGCTAGCCCTGCCCTTTACCCAGGAACAGAAAGAAGACGACTGTCTCCTTCTCACGTGGGGAAGAAAGTGACCGTCCCCATCTCGGTTCTCACCGCTTTCTCCAAGGAGGTGCCGAGGGCTGCCAGCGTACCGAGGTAGCCTCCCGCCCGCGGTCGGTGGCCAGGACGAACGTTTTCTCGGTGGGATACAATGCGAAAACGCATCGGTCGAGCGAAACCGTACCGGGTGGGCGGAGCGGAAAGTTTGGCCGAGGGAGTTTCTCTAGGATCGGGTGTGCGACGAGGTGACACCGGTCTCGAATTCGATGCTTGTGAAAGTGCTCTACGATCAACTCGATGGGCGCGACTTGTTGGTTGCGTATTCAGATCGCGATGAAAACCACCCTTTACTTCGACCACAGTCGAAGGCGGCCGGATCGACGGGAGATTCGAAAAAAATGGATTCTCGCCGCCATGCGCGATCCAGTGGAGGAGGCCTTTCAAACTGACGGAAGAATCAGAAAGTGGGTCTGGGTGCAAGAAAAGAGAGCCTTTCTACGAGTCATCCTGCTTGAAGACGGGGTTACGGTTCACAATGCTTTCTTCGACCGAGGATATGCAAGAAGGAAAAGGCAATGAAGATCAATTACTTTGAAGACACCGACACCGCTCTTATTGAATTCACCTCGGAACAGATCGCCGAGACTCGAGAGGTGTCTGAAAACATCTACTTGGACCTGGACGAGAATGAAAACCTGGTCTCCATGACGATTGAGCACGCGGTAGAGTATGCCAACATCCGGGATTTCGCCTTCGTGCATCAGCCTAAAGTAGGCGTGTAACCAGTCAGTACAATTCCTTGTATCTCGACATAATGGGCTTGTTTCGCGCGAAAGGGATCGGTTCGGCGCTCGAAATCATTGCCGGAAGCCGACACCGAGTGAACATGCCCGGTGGATCACGCCCACCATCGTGATCTTGAGGTTCCTCTTGACACCCGGCGGTGCCGGACGCACGTTGGGACGGCGGGACTCGGCAAAAACCAGCCCCAATGGAGCGGCTGGCCTTACACTCATCATTTGAATGGACACACGTCTCCGGAGCCGACCTTACACGGGTGTCCACTCAGGCACCAGATGCAACAGGCGACTGAACCAAGCCGTCACCGCGGTCCAGCACGTCAACACCGGTTCGGAATACATCGGTCCGGCAGCTTGCGCGCATGCGGGTCACCACTGCGCTCGCGGTCACCGGGATGGCGGCATCCTCCTTCAGGCTCTGCCACCACTGCGCCGCGACACCGGCGGCATGCGGACAGGCCATGGAAGTGCCATTGAGTGCCGCGAGTCCGCCTCCGGCCTTCGCTGACACCACATTGACACCGGGGGCGCTCAGCATCGGGTTGGTGTTGGAAAAATCGGCCACGTTCAACCCGCCGCTGGTTTCCCCGAGTGCCCCCACCGACACAATGCCCTTGGCTGCCGCCGGCACAGATGCGCTGACCTCGTACTTCGGATTCTTCTGGCGCTTGCTCTCGTTGCCCGAGGCCGCAACGATGACGATGCCGCCATTGAATGCCGCCCTGGCTGCAATCAAATCCATCAGGTTGTCAAAGACCCGCAGATTGGCCCGGAATCCCTCCAGTGCGATGGAGGTCGCCAGGTCCACCGGATATCCCCGAGCGGCCAGCTTTTTGCTCAGGCCGGGAAAATCGAGGCCGAGTGACATGGAGAGCACTTTTGCATTCAGGGAGGACGCCCAAAGGATCACGTTGAACAGCATGTCCGATTCGCCCCCACCTTTATCGTCCAACACCTTGCCGATCAAAGCCCGGCTCACGCCCGGCGCCACGCCGATACGCGTTCCGTCCACGTCGCGTCCGAACACCGTTCCCGCACAATGGGTGCCGTGGCCCTGGACGTCTCCATTGCCCTTTCCTGTAAAGTCCCGTTGGACCAGATCGACCCCCGCAAAGGCCTGGTGGCCGGCGTCAATGCCGGTGTCCAGAACACAGACCAGAACGTCGCGGCCGTCGGCGGAGCTGTTGTCAGCCCCTACGGCTTGAATCCCCCAAGTCGGTCCGGCCGTTACGGCGGCAGCCGATGCCATCGGTTCAATCAAGCGTGTCGGCATGGTCCGCGCCAAATCCAGAATGCCCGGGTCACGAGCCGCTTCCCGCAGGTCTTGCGGTTCCAGGTCCTCCACGCTCACTTCCGGTTCGGGCGGCATGTCCCCGGACATCGTCGACATCCCGCCGGGGGACGGCACTCCGCTTACGTGCTGCCGACTCTCGAACCAACTCCGCCGCCGTCCCGCATTGGCATCTTTCAAAATGACGTAGCTTGTCATGTCTGAACTCCTCTGTGTGTTGGGTCTGTGCCTTTGGAGGGCACCGAGGGCAATAAAGCGACTGTCCCCGACTCGAGCCTTTCGGGTAGCCCTTTTTGGCCGGAATCGTCGCAGATTCTGCGATTGAAGCGTTACGGTTATAGAGGGACCGAAAAAAGCTCAGGAGAGGGCGACCAGCCTCGGACCAGAACATAACCGGTTCCGTAGGGGCTGGCCCGGAGAATCGTGGTGGCCGACGATTCCGGTCAAATGGGGACGTGATAACATGAGGAACCGATGTTGACCGAACTTGCCCAGTGGTTCACCCCGGCTCTTGCCCAGTGGTTCACCCCGGCTCTTGCCCAGTGGTTCACCCCCGCCATCGTGATATTGGGGTTCCTTTTCACGGCCCGAACGATTCGCAACCAGCGCGTGGATATGGAGTCCCGGATGGACCGGTTGGAGACTCGCTTGACCGGGAGAATCGACGAAGTCGAGACTCGCTTGACTGGGAGAATCGACCAAGTCGAGACCCGCTTGACTGAGAGAATGGATGGCGTGGAGACTCGCTTGACCGTGAGGATCGACGGCTTGGAGTCCCGGTACAGCGACCTGCGGGACCGCATGGGACGGATCGACGGAACTCTCGACCTGCTGCGGAAGTCTTTCGCCGGGAGCGGACCCGGCACCGCAGCGTGACCCTTCTTCCTTTTCCCCGGCAATCAGCCACTCTGACAGGTGTCGGATCCGACGCAGCCGCTGAGTCATACCGATTCGTAAGCTCGATCCAGCAGCTCGACCGTGTGGAGCACAGGTAGCGTACTGTTCAGGCGCCGCAGGTGGCTTTCGATCTGCATCAGGCAGCCGACGTTCCCGGCGGCCACGGCATCCGGCTGGACTCGCTCTATGACGGCCGCCTTGTTTGCGCCCAAGCGGTTTGCGATCTCCGGCTGTTCCAGATTGTAGGTCCCCGCGGAGCCGCAGCAGGTTTCGCCGTCCATCAGCTCCATCAGGGTAAGATTCGGAATCCGTCCCAGGAGCTTTCGCGGTGCCGACCGGATACCCTGCGCGTGGGCCAGGTGGCAGGCGTCGTGATAGGCGACCTTCATGGCCGACGGCAGCGGCGGAGGTTCCCGTTTCAAGCCGAGATTGTCCAGGAACTCGCTGACGTCCTGGACGCGAGTTGAAAAGCGGCGGGCCTTCTCCTCCCGTCCATCCCCCCGGAAAAGGAGCGGATACTCCTTGATGCCGGAACCGCAGCCGGCGGCGTTGGTGATGACGGCGTCCACGTCGTTGGGAATGGCGTCGAAGTTGCGGACCGCCAGGCGCCGGGCGTGGTCGGCGTCCCCGGTGTGCAGCGCCAGTGCGCCGCAGCACCCCTGTTCAGCCGGGACGATCACCTCGACGCCGTTTCGAGCCAGAACCCGCAGCGTTGCCCAGTTGATGTCCGGCGACAGCACCTGCTGCACGCACCCCGACAACAGAGCAACACGAGCCCTGCGGCTTCCGATGGCGGGATAGACGGACGGCAGGGAAGCAGACGACGGCAGTTTCCGGGGCAGCAACTCCAACATGGCCGCCATCCGCTCCGGCAGCATCCCGGTGAACGGCCGTGCCAGTCGGCCCAGAGCCGCGGCGGCCCGGAACCGCCGTGGATAGGGCAGCAGGAGCCGAAAGCCGAGGCGGGTGAGACGATCCAGCAGCGTTCCCTTGACCTGGTTTCGGGCCAGCGCCCGAAAGGGGGTCAGCAGTTCACCGTACTCGACGCCCGAGGGGCAGGCGGTGACGCACGCCATGCAACCCAGGCACTTGTCCACGTAGGGGAGGCCTGCCTCGATTTCGAGGCTCCCCTCCAGCATTTCCTTCATGAGCAGGATACGGCCGCGGGGAGAGTCCATCTCCTGTCCCAGGTCCTTGTAGGTGGGACAGACGGGCAGGCAGAAGCCGCAGTGCACGCACGTCTTCACCTGGTGGGCCATGGCATCGCCCTGGGGTCCGAACCGTTCCGGCTCAATGCTGTGTTGCACCTATGCCTCCGAAAAACGCCCGTCCGGATCGAGCGCGTCCTGAATCCTCTTGGAGAAGACCCGGTCCTGGGTACGGCCCGGGCGGGCCGTGTCTCCGTTTCCCCGGATCACGAGTCCGGTGAGATCCAAATGGCCCAACGCCCGGTCCACGGGGTCCATTGGACCCGGCCAGGCCAGCCAAGCCAAGCTCCCGCCGGCACAGTAGCGCGTCCGGCAGGGAATGGACCTCAGGTTCTCTTCCAACTCGGCGATCCGGCCCGTGGTCATGGGCACCTTCATCAGGTTCCAATCGGGAGGCGCCCAGTCAAATTCCCGGTCCGCATCCCAGTGGTCACGCTCCTCCTGCCCCTGCAGTTGGGCGCCGTGACCCACCAACTCTCGAACCCGTTCCAACCGGGCGCCGACCGACTCCCTCCGGCCTCCCACCCGCACCAACAGCCGCCCGGGAGGCTCCAGGTCAACGGCCGCCAGATCCAGGGGAGCGGCCCGCAGGCGCCGTATGGCCTCCAGCGCCTCCCGGAGGCTCGGCAGCGCCGCCTCCAAGGTCAACCAGCGCCGCGCAAGAGGAAAGACCTTGAACGTCATTTCCACCAGAATTCCCAGTCGTCCCAGACTGCCGACCATGAGCTTGGGAAGATCGAAGCCGGCGGCGTTCTTGACCACGCGGCTGCCGCCTCGCACCAGCTCGGCGCGGCCGCTGACGAAACGGACTCCCAGGAGAAAATCCCGGATGCCGCCGTAGCGGTAACGCCCCGAGCCGCCGGTCCCCGCCGCCACCGTCCCGCCGAGTGTGGCTCCGGCCCGCACCAACACCGGATCGAAGGGCAGGTACTGTCCTTCTCGAGCCAATCTCTCCCGGACCTGGGCCACCGGGGTCCCCGCCAGAGCCGTAAAGGTGTACTCCTCCGGTTCGTACTCCACGATGCCGGACAAGCCGCTCAGCTCCAGAGAGGCAATTCCCGCGGACGGCCGGGAGAGAGCCGGCTTGGTGCCACCGCCGCGCGGCCGGATGCGCGCGTGATCCGCGACGGCCTGCTGCACCTCACGGAACGACCCGGGCCGCAACGTCGTCCCAGCACCATTGCCCGAACGCGTGATCTCGGACGCGGACACCCGCCCATGCCCGTTCTCGTCGGGGAACATCTTGCGCCGGTTGGCGATTTCCAGCGGATCGATGGACCGCCGCATCCGCTTCATGACCTCCATATCGGTCGGTGCGAACATGTGGGCCAGGTATTCGCGCTTCTCCATGCCCACTCCGTGCTCTCCGGTGATGGAGCCGCCCCTGCGAATGCACATCTGCAGGATGTCACCGGCCAGTTCCTCCGCCTTTTCCAATGCGCCCGCCTCGGTGCCGTCGAACAGGATCAGGGGATGGAGATTGCCGTCTCCGGCGTGAAAGACGTTGGCCACCCGGATCCCATGCTTCCGTCCCAGCATCTCGATTTCAGCCAGGGCCGAGCCCAGTTGCTTCCGGGGGACCACACCGTCCTGGACGATGTAGTCGGGGCTGAGCCGTCCCACCGCCGAGAACGCGCTCTTGCGTCCCTTCCAGATCCGCAATCGTTCTCCCTCGTCCCGGGCGACGCGGATCTCGAAGGCGCCGGAAGCGCGAATCACCGGCTCCAGGAGCTGGAACTCGGCCTCCACCTCGGCGGCTTCTCCTTCCAGTTCCACGATGAGAAGGGCGGTGGCCTCCTGCGGGTAACCGGCGTGGACGGCGGCCTCCGCCGCTTCGATGGCCAGATGGTCCATGATCTCCATGGCGCCCGGAAGGAGTCCCGTGGCCACCACCCGGGCCACGGCGTCACCGGCAGCTTCCAGGCTGTTGTAGGCGGCGAGGATCGTCTTGTACGACTCGGGCTTGGGGATGAGCCGGACCGTGATCTCCAGAGCGATGCCGAAGAGCCCCTCCGAACCCACGAAGAACCCGGTGAGGTCCGGTCCCACCCCTTCCAGGCTCTTGCTCCCCAGCTCCACCACGGCGCCGTCAGGCAGCACCGCCTTCAGCCCCAGGACATGGTTGCTGGTCATGCCGTGGCGGAGGCAATGGGCGCCGCCCGAGTTGAAGGCCACGTTCCCGCCGATGGTGCAGATGGATTGGCTCGAGGGGTCGGGAGCGTAGTAGAGCCCGTGGGGAGCGCCCAGCGTGCTCAGGTCCAGGTTGATGACTCCCGGCTCCACCACGGCGCACCGCTCCGCCGGGTCCAGCTCCAGGACCCGGTTCAGGCGGTTGAGTCCGATGATGATGCCCTCCCGGATCGGCAGCGATCCCCCCGAGAGGCTGGTGCCGCTGCCTCGCGCCACGAAGGGCAGGTTCTCCCGGTGGCAGAGGCGGACCGTCTCGATCACCTCCTCCTGCGACTCGGCCAGGACCACGGCCAACGGCCGCTCCCGAAACGCCGTCAGCGCATCCGATTCATAGGGGGCCACCTGGGCCGGACCCGAAAGGACCCGCTCCGGGGGATAGATGGTTTTCAGGGCGCCCAAGGACCGCATTTCCCGGCGACCAGTCTACTACGCCGTCTCCGGGATGGGCCACAGGCGGCGATTGCACGCTCGTAGTTTTCGATCCGGCGGCGTTGAAGTAGAGGCAGGTCTCAACAGAGCAGGAATGAAGCAAGTGGGGATCATGGAACAGGAGGTCCGAATGGACGTCAGGGAAGCCGTGGAAAAGGCGAGGCACTGCGTCGCCGAGTTTTTTGCCGGGGAAGATATCAGTCACGTGGGTGTCGAAGAGGTGGTCTTCGACGGCGAGAAGAGCGTCTGGAAGGTGACCATTGGATTCTTTCGGTCCTGGAACCGATTGGACGGCCTCCCGGCATCCATGTATTGCGCTTGGGACGAGCGTTCCTACAAGGTGGTTCTCATCGACGATCCCACGGGGAATGTCGGCTCCATGATCCATTGCACGTTTAACAACATGGGCGTCAAGGTCGATTGACCCGGCCTGTTCCGGTGGTCATCGAGCATGCCGGCAAGCCGTCCGTATCCGGTCTTCTCCCGAACGGGACGGTCTCGGTTGGGTGAATTCCCATGATAGACTGCGAGTTGCATCAAGTTCTCATCGCATAGGAGTGACGTGGGCATGAGCGAAACCCTTGAGAAAAAGGACTTCGATGCTCAGATGAATGTAATCGACGGGCGATTCAAGCACCTGGAAACGAGGTTCGACAAGCTTGAAACTCGAATGGACGGACTTGAATCCGGACTCATCCGCCTTGAAACCGAGTTCAAGACCGAGATGAAGCATGTGGCCACGAAGGCGTGGGTCCTCGGCGGGCTCGCCGGAGGCATGGGAATCGCGGCCACGATAGCCGCGGTCTTTGTGAAGCTTTTTGCTGTGTGACGGGATTCCGATCGTATCGACCGGTTAATCCCCCTGCGCCGACGGTTGACCGCCCCGCCGGACCTCCCGATAATGTCCCCGATGGGTGCGGCGCCGCGATGGTGCGTCCATCCTTGGCCACCGGGGACACTTCATGCGGGTTGGGGCCGCACTCCTGATCAACTCGATTTCCTTCGCGACTCCCATGCTCCGCTCCCATGGTCCTTCCCCGGCGCGCTTGGTTCTTGCCGCGGACCGTCACGAAAAGGAGAAGAATGTCAATGAACGGTAACTCCGTGATCGCCAAGATCCTGAAGCTGGAAGGGGTGGAATGGATCGCCGCCTTCCCCGAACAGAAGCTCATCGACGCCGTGGCCAAGGAGGGCATCCGTCCCATCATCACCCGGCAGGAGCGCGCCGGAGTCAACATGGCCGACGGATTCAGCCGCATCCGCAACGGGAACCAGGTCGGCATCTTCACCATGCAGCGGGGCCCCGGCGCCGAGAACGCCTATGGCGGCGTGGCCCAGGCCTTCGCCGACTCGGTTCCCATCCTCCTCTTTCCGGGAGGGGCTCCCAGGAGGCGGATGCAGGTCCATCCCGACTTCGCGTCCTGCGATCAGTACCACGGGGTCACCAAGTACACCCGAAACTGCAACCTGGTGGAGCGGCTTCCCGAGATGTTGCGCTACGCCTTCACTCTGCTCAAGCACGGACGCCCCGGGCCGGTCCTGCTGGAGATCCCCGACGACGTGGGGACCGAGGAGTACCCGGGCGAGTTCGACTACACGCCGGTTCGCAGGCACCGCTCCGCGGCGGACCCGGATGAAGTCCGGGACCTGGTCCGGGCCATGCTGGCCGCCGATTGTCCTGTCATCAACGCCGGTCAGGGGGCGCTGTACGCCGAAGCCACGCCCGAGCTGGTGGAGCTGGCGGAGCTGATCCACATCCCGGTGCTCACCTCCCTGGCGGGGAAGAGCGCCTTCCCCGAGAACCATCCCCTGGCCCTGGGAACGGCGGGCCACAGCAGCACCCTCATGGTCGACCACTTTCTCCGCAAGACCGACTTCATCCTGGGCGCCGGAACCAGCTTCACCCACTCGGTCTTCAACGGCCCCGTCCCGGTAGGCGTCCCCCTGGCCCAGCTCACCAACTGTCCCGAGGACCTGAACAAGGATCACGCCGTCGATTTCGGCGCCATCGGCGATGCCAAGGTCGTTCTGCGGCAGATCATTCAGGAGGTCGAGCGCCAGATCGGCGCCGGGGGCCGGACGGACGAGCAGGGCGTCGCGGCGGAAATCGCCCGGGTCCGGGCGGATTTCGAGGCCGAATGGCGCCCCCACTTCGAGTCGGACGAGGTCCCCATCAGTCCCTACCGCGTCTTCCGGGAGGTGATCCGCGCCGTGGACCCGGCCAACGCCATCGCCACCCATGATTCGGGCTTTCCCCGGGACCAGTTGGTCCCCTTCTGGCCGGCCCTCGCTCCCCGGGGCTACATCGGATGGGGCAAGTCCACCCAGTTGGGCTACGGCCTGGGCCTGGCCCTGGGAGCCAAGATGGCGGCCCCCGAGAAGGACGTGATCCACATCATGGGGGACGCCGCCTTCGGAATGGCCGGACTGGACCTGGAGACGGCCGCCCGCAACAAGATCGCGACGCTTCACATCGTCCTGAACAACGGCGTCATGACCCACTATTCCAGCCACATGCCCTATGCCACCAAGCACTGGGGCAGCAACGCCTTCAGCGGCGAGTACGCGCAGGTTGTGCGCGGATTGGGGGTCCATGCCGAACGCGTGGACACGCCCGACGGCTTGGCCCCCGCCATCCGCAAGGCTCTGGAGGTGACCCGCGGCGGAGATCCGGCCTTCATCGAGACCATCACCAAGGAAGAGGAACACATCCCCAGGTTCTGGGCTCCCGGCACCTGGGACTACCCCATGGGAGGGGAGTGAGATCACATGCACACGAGAATCGGCACTACGGCAGTCTGCATCTGGCTCCTGGCTGGCCAGGCCCAGTCCGGCCTGATCCACATCGGGTCGCAGAAGCAGTTCTTCATCGACGACTACCTGATCGAGAGCATGCTGGCCACGCGCCAGGTCCTGAATCCCGCCCGGAAGGTCGACCACAACCCCATCATCCGTCCCGAGAAGCCCTGGGAGGGCAACGACGTCCGGGTCAGCAAGGTGATCTACGAGGAGGAAGAGGGCCTCTTCCGGATGTGGTACAGCGTGAATTCCTACAAGGCCAGTCAGGACCAGGGGGAGTTCGTCGTCGAAACAGGCGGCGGCAATATCTGCATCGCCGTTTCCAAGGACGGTTTCCACTGGGAGAAGCCCAACCTGGGCAAGGTGGAATACCAGGGCTCCCGTGAGAACAACATCCTCCCCCGGGAGCAGTTCCGGCCCTACTTCTTCAAGGACCGGCACGAGAAGGATCCGGCCAAGCGCTACAAGGGGCTGGAGCGGACGGGGTCCACCCGGACGCCGGGGATGCAGTTTCACCTCTACTATTCGCCCGACGGCTTCGCGTGGACGGAATACGAGAACAACCCCATCATCGACACCTCACCCCGGGTGGGACGCTGGGGACCCACCGGCTTCATGGGCTGGGATCCCATCCGCGAGACCTACGCCGTGCACATGGAGAACTGCGCCCATCTTCGTTGTCCCCTGGGAAAGCGGCTCATCGGCCGGGCGGAAAGCCCCGACATGATCCATTGGAGCCAGCCCGAAACGATTATCCTCCCGGACGAAGAGGACTACCCGGACCTCCAGTTCTACCACATGCCGGTGGTCGTCTATGAGGGGATGTACGTGGGAATGCTCTGGAACTTCCGGACCACCAACACCAGCATCCTGCCCCAGGCGGTCTTCAGCCGCGACGGCATCCACTACAACCGGGATTACCGGGAGCCCTTCATACCGCCCGGACCCGGCAACAGTTTCGACTCGGCCGTGGTCTATTCGCAGGACCCTCAGGTCCACGAGGGAAGTTTCCTCAGCTACTACACCGGGGTGAATTGGCGTTCCCCCGAGAGCCTGTTCAACTTGGGGGACAAGGCCCTGGGAGCCATCGGCCTGGCCGTGACTCCGCCGGACGGGTTCGTCTCCCTGGACGGCGTTCACGGACACGAGCGCCAGCGCTATCCCTTCAGCGAAGTGGTGACGCGTTCCTTCACCTTTGAGGGAGACCGCCTCCATCTCAACGTGCGGTCGGCTCTGCGGCAATGGGGAGCCGGTCCCTGCGAGGTGCGGGCGGAGATTGTGGGAGGCGACCACCACGCCATCGAGGGCTACGGCTTCGACGATGCGGATCCCATCACCACCACCGGCGTGGCCCACGTCGCGTCCTGGAATGGGAAGAGCGACCTCAGTGGATTGCGGGACAGGCCCATCAAGCTGCGGATCTACTTCAAGAACGCCAAGCTCTACTCGTTCCAGTTCAAGTAGTCACCGGGTCCGGCCCGTCCCCTCCTCCAGGTGGGTCCGGCGCCGGAACTGCTCCTGGGCCAGTTCCGGCCGCCCCAACTGTTGGTAGGCCAGGCCCAACTGGTAGTAGGCCCCCGAAAAGTTGGGTTGGAGCCGGATGGCCCGCTGGAGTTGGGCCACGGCGTCCTGGTGGCGTCCCAGGGAGTTGAAGATCCTGCCCCTCAGGTAGTAGAGATCCGCGTCCTGCGGGGAGATCCGCTCCGCCCTGTCCAGGGCCGCCAGGATCTGCCCGGGCGGCGCCCCCTCCTCGGCCAGGGATTGGGCCAGGAAGATATTGGCCATGGGGTAGCGCGGCTGTTGCCGTAGCAGTCTCCGCCAGGTCTGGGACGCCTTCGCCGCATCCCCGGCGGACCGGTAGGCTTGGGCCAGGAGCCGGAGGGCGTCTCCGTGGTTGGGATGCCGGGAGGTCAGAAGCACCAGAACCCGGACCGCTTCCTCGGGTTCGCCGGCGGCCAGCAGTTGCCGGCTCAGCGATTGTCCGATCCCGGGCGCACCGGGAAGCCGTTCCCACCCCCGCCTCAAGGCCTGGACGGCCGACCCTGCGTTTTCGGCCTGCTGATGGGCGCTGGCCAGGGAGAGGTGGTAGTCCTCGACCTGCGGAGAGTGCCGGATGGCCTGCTCCAGGAACTCCACCGCCTTGGCCTCGTTGCGCAGGATGGCGTAACTCTTTCCGGCCAGAGCCGCCGCCTCTCCCCGGAGCCGGGAATCCAGACCGGGAGTGACGGTGATGGAGGCGGCGGTGTCGATGGCGTCCTCCAGCGCACCGGCTCGGGCCAGGAGGCTGGCCAGGACCAGGTTCGTCTGGGGGTCCCGCAGACCGGTCTGTTGGGCACGGAGCAACTCGGCCAGAGCGAGATCGGTCTGCTGGCGGCCGTACAACCAACGTCCCAGGTTGGCGTGCAGCTCGGTGTCATGGGGGAACCGGGCCGCGGCCGACCGCAGGTCCGCCTTGGCTCGATCCAGGTCCCCTTCCAGGACCGCCAACTGCACCAGGTCGATGGCATAGATGGCCCGGGCCGGGTGCTCCTTGCCGAGCGCCTCCAGGGTCGCCCGGCCCTGGCCATGCAGCTTCCGCCGTTCGTATTCCTCCAGGACAATGGTGTGCGCCGCGGCGGCTGTCGTTCCCTCCAGGACCTGGTGCAGGACGGCGGGCGCCCTCGCGTCCGGCACGGTCCGGAAGAACTGTTGCAACCGTGCCAGAGCCTGCTGGCTCTGGGGGCCCTCCAGTTCGGAGAGCTGCGGCGGCTCCTGGAGAGGCGGTGCCGCGGAGGCGAACACCGCCACCGTAACCAGCGACAGGAAAGCGGCAATCGAAGCCGCCGGGATCAGGATCAGAGCACGTTGCATTGGACGGAAGGGTACCAGTTGAGTTCGTATCCGTCGGTTCTGTTGGTGTCCCGCCGAATCGGCTGCCAGCGCCCCCGATGATCCTGGGCCCGGGCCATCAGCAGGTGCTCCCCCTTGGGCGCCGTCCAGTCATAACTCCACCGGACCCAGGTAAAGGGGCGGGATTCGCCTTCCAACCGGGCCGGGCTCCAGGTTGCGCCCCGGTCCGGACTGACCTGGACGGCGCCCACGCGGTGGGGACCGGCCCAGGCAAAACCCCGAACCGGATATCGGCCCGGCGCCAGATTGGCTCCCGGCGGCGGAAAGGAGAACCCTGAATTGACCTGGACCTCCGAGACCCGGCCGGTGATCTCTTCCCGCGATCCGAACTTGACATACCTCTGGTAAAGCAGGTCCATGCCGCTGGAATAGTAGGCGGAGGGCCAGTCGAAGGCGTCCAGGACGCGGACCCGCGTCAACCACTTGACCGAGTCCATGCCGTACCAGCCCGGAATGAAGGCCCGGGCCGGAAAACCGTTGCGCCGGGGCAGGAATTGCCCGTTGAGCTTGAAGGCCACCAGGGTTTCGGGAGCCAGGCATTTCTCCAGCGGCAGGATCCGCGAGTAGGGGGACTCGGGCATTTCGGGCATCAGGGACCCCTTGTCCGCCCCCTGGAGCAGCACCCTCTTGGCTCCCTCCTTGGGCTGGGCCCGCCGGATCAGGTCGGAAAGGGGGATGCCCTCCCAGAGTCCGTTGCTCACCAGCCCCGTCCGGTTTCCCGCGCACTCCAGGAGTCCCTCCAAAGTCCTGGTGGAGGTCTCCACCATGTCGGAGAAGGACAACTCCAGTGGATTGTCCACGGCCCCTTCCACCCGCAGCCGCCAGGTCTTGAGCGACAGCCGGGGTTGCGGATGATGGCTCCGGACGAAGAACCGGTCGACGGGAGTCAGCGTTCCCTCCACGTCCGCCATGGAGCTCAGGGAGACCCGGTCGTCCTCCAGCGGGGTCCCCTGAGTCGATTGCGACTGGGCCCGGACCGATCGCGTCAGCAACAACGCGGACGCGACCCCGAACCACCTGCGCCGGCTGATCCGGCCGGAATTCTCGTCAGCTCTCATGGCCAAAGGTTAGCAGCCAATGGCGAAACTCGCCAAGCCGTTCAATCCTCTCCAGCACCGTCTGTTCACTCTTTCCTCTTTCCTCCTTCCACCACCACGTACTCCCGATCCGCCTCCAGTTTCTCCAGAACCTGCCGTTGTCCCCGGCTCCAACGCACCTCGATCCGCTGGACCTCGCCGGCCGTCCCCAACCCGAAGTGAAGCCGCGGGTCGTCGGACGACTGGTACCCCGACCCGGCCCGCACCTCCCGGATCTGAGTCGAATCCCCCGAGATGAGCGTGACCCGGGTTCCCACGGCGTCCCGATTGGATTCCGTCCCCTCCAATCTCAGGCGCAGCCAGTGGCCCTTGCTCCCCTCGTTGCGGTAAAGGGACAGCCCCCCGTCCATGTTGGAGACGGCCACGTCCACGTCCCCGTCATTGTCGAAGTCGGCAATTGCGGCGCCGCGGCTGGAATCAGCCTGGGAAAGCCCCAATGCCTCATCTGAAGCCAGCTCCCGGAAACGGCCGTTGCCCAGGTTTCGAAACAGGAGGCTCCTCTGCCGGAACCGGGTCCCCGTGGGCCGGGTATCCACTTGCGGAAAGACGTGCCCGTTGGCCACGAAAAGGTCCTCCCAGCCGTCGTGGTCGTAGTCGAAGAAGTGGGCGCTCCACCCCAGGAAGCGCAGACTGGGCAGGCTCAAACCGGTGGGGCGGGTCACGTCCCGGAAACGGCCGCCTCCCAGATTCCGGTACAGGGTGTTGTAGTCGGCGGAGAAGTTGGTGACGTAGACGTCGAATCGTCCGTCCCGATCGTAGTCGCCAAAGGCGATCCCCATGCCGGCCTGAGCCTGCCCGTCCTCGTTGAAGGCCACGGCCGCCACGACTCCCCGTTCCTCGAAGGTTCCGTCTCCCCGATTGCGGAAGAGAAAGTTGGCCATGGAGTCGTTGGCCACATAGAGGTCGCTGGCGCCGTCGCCGTCGTAGTCGCACCAGACGGCGCCCATCCCGTAGGAAGCCGGAGCCTCCATCCCCGCCGCCTTGGTGGCTTCCCGGAAGGTGCCGTCGCCGTTGCTGAGGTAGAAGGTGTCCCGGGCCGCCGGAAGCCCCCCCGGCCCACAGTGGACCTGGACTCCGCGGTACTGGCAATCGGGCGATGCTTCGGGCGGATTCTCGTGGTCGAACTCCACGTAGTTGGCCACATAGAGGTCCAGCCACCCGTCCCCGTTGGCGTCGGCGAAGGCGGCGCTGGAACTCCAGGAGGAGTCCCCCACCCCCGCTTCCCGGGTCACGTCCCGGAAGGTGCCGTCGCCGTTGTTCCGGTACAGGAGGTTGGGACCGTAGTTGCAGACGTAGAGGTCGGACCAGCCGTCGTTGTCGTAGTCGGCGATGGTCACTCCCATGCCCCAATGGCGCCCTCCCACGCCCGCCTCGGAGGTCACCGGCCGGAAGGTGCCGTCCCCCTGGTTGCGGTAGAGGGCATTGGAGACGCTGCGTTTCCCGGTTCCCAGCTCCTCCCAGAGGCCCCCGTTGACGGCATACAGATCGAGCCAGCCGTCCCGGTCGTAGTCGATCCAACCGACTCCGCTGCCCACCGTCTCTAGGATGTGGTCCTTGGCGCTGCCGCCGCCCCGGTGCCGGAAGTTCAGCCCCGCTTCACGGCTCACCTCCGTGAAGTGAACTCCGCCGGAAAGCAGTAGCAGGATCGCCATGATCATCTCCGCCAGTCTAGCAAGATGAGGAGGCCGCTCGCGTACGCTGGCGCATCGTGTAAAAATTGAAGCGTGAAGACTTCGCGACGGCGCCAATCCGGCGTGGCGGCTTGGACCCTGAGCCTCTTTATCTTCTGGGGCTACGGTTCGGGTCCTTCGGAGTTGAACCTGACGACCCTGTCAGGGGAGCGGGTGGACCCGTTCGCCGCCGTAGACTCGACTGGCGTCTTCCTGTTCATGCGCAGCGACTGTCCCATCTCCAACCGGTATGCGCCCGAACTTCGGCGGCTGCATGAGGCATTCTCGCCCCGGGGAGTGCGGTTCTGGTTCGTCTACGTGGACCCCCGGGAAGAGCCCGAGTCCATCCGGCGGCACGCGGAGGAATATCAAATTCCGGGAGAGATCCTTCGTGATCCCCACCACGACCTGGTGCGCCGCACGGGCGCCCGGGTCACTCCGGAGGCGGCCGTCTTCGACGCCGGCGGACGGCTCGTCTACCGTGGGCGAATCGACGACCGGTACACCGATTTCGGCAAGGCACGGGCCAAACCCAATCGCCGCGATTTGAAGCTGGCGCTGGAGGCTGTGCTCAACGGGGAATCGGTCGAAAAACCGGAGACGCAGGCCGTGGGGTGCTTCATCGCGGACCTGGCCGGCAGATAACAGATAGGAGAACTTTGAGATGCCAGTTCGGGGGCTTGCGGTCTTTTGTGTCCTTTGGTCCGGGTTCATGGGAATTTCGCCGGCCAGGGACGGCGCCATCCGCCATTCCGGCTTCGAGGACTTCAGCCAGGGGACCCTGGGGAACGCAGGGGCGAACGTCTACGTTTCCAGGAAGGGGACCGTCCAGGTCATCAACCAGTGGGATCTGAACCGGGACGGACACGTGGACCTGGTCCTGAGCAACACCCACGACAACATGAGCGTGGTTGACGCTCTCGTCTACTGGGGCAGCGCCGACGGCCCCCGCTCCCTTCTCCCCGAACTCTGGAGGGAACGGCCTCTGGCGCAGGTGGTCTACGGCCTGATGGACCGGACCGATCACGTGACCCGGCTCCCCTCCTTCGGCGGCGGCCGGTCGGCGGTGGCGGATCTGAACCGGGACGGATTCCCCGATCTGGTCTTCTGCAACTACATCCACAACTATCCGGGCGTCCGGACGGCGTACGTCTACTGGGGGAGCCGGGACGGGTATTCCCGCGTCGGACGCACCGAACTGCCCACCCGGTGGGCGGCGGGCGTCGTGGCCCGGGACCTCAACTCCGACGGATACGTGGACCTGGTCTTCGCCAATCAGGGGGTGGAAGCGGGAGCTGAGAAGATTTCGCCCAAGGTGGATCTCTCCTCCTACATCTACTGGGGCAGCGCCAACGGTTTCGATCCCGACCGCCCGGGACTGGTTCCCACCCGCGGCGCCCGGGACGTGGCCGGCGGCGACGTGAACGGGGACGGGGACCCCGACCTGATCTTCATCAACAACAGCCCTCAATCGAAAGGGGTCCAGATCTTTTTTGGCCGCCAGGGCGTCTACGCCGCTGACCGCTCGTGGGAGGCGGAGACGGCTCCTCCCGGGAGCATCGGGACCGGCGACCTGGATCGGGACGGTTTCGACGACGTGGTGGTCACGGTGTCGGGTGAGGGCGCCCGGGACGGCAACGTCCTCCTGTTCTTGGGAGGGAAGGACGGGCCGGTCCCATCTCCCAGCCAGACCCTTCCCGCCATCGCTCCCACCGGCTCGGACATCGCCGATCTGAACGGGGACGGATACCTGGATCTGGCCGTGTCCAACTCCTCGAACGGGGAGCCGCTGCCCGAGTCCTACGTCTACTGGGGCGGGGCAGAGGGCTTCTCGGCGCAACTGCGGTCCCAGCTCCCGACCCTGGCCCCGGCCGACGTGGCTTCGGGCGACCTGAACCGGGACGGTCACCTCGACCTGGTCTTCGCCAACGCCCATGACGGTCAGTCCGCCGACGTGCCCTCGTACGTCTACTGGGGAAGTTCCACCGGCTTCGCGCCGTATATGCGGACCGAACTGCAGGGGTTCGGCGGCAACAGCGTCAACCTGGCTGACCTCAACCTCGACGGAAACCTGGATGTGGTGCTGGTGAACCGGTGGAGCGGCAAGCACGCCGGCCAGGTCCTGAACAACATCTACTGGGGCAACCCCCACCACTACTATTCCACGGCGTCCCGCACGGCCCTGCCGGGCCACGGCGCCTACGCCGTCGCCGTCGCCGACCTCAACGACGACGGCTTCAACGATCTGGTCCTCACCAACTCCTACGTCGGGTACAGTTGGATCTATTGGGGCAGCCGGGACGGCTACTCCCCCGGGAACCGCCAGGAGCTGGCCGCCGCCAACGCCCATGGGGTCAGCGCCGCTGATCTGAACCGGGACGGCTACCTGGAGCTGGTCTTCACCCACGGCCGGGGCCGGAAGCTGGGGACCGTCTACTGGGGCGGAGAAGAGGGCTACTCCGACGCCCGCCGGACCTCGCTCCCCCTGAAGAACCAGAGGTGCACCAACAACCGGGTGGCGGACCTGAACCGGGACGGCCATCTGGACCTGCTCTTCCCCGGGAGCTGGTACGGCATCTACGAGATCTTCTGGGGCGCCGAAGACGGCTACTCGCCGGAGCGGAGCTGGAGCCGGGTGCTGCCGGCCGGCAACGTGGAACTGGCCGACCTGAATTCGGACGGAAACCTGGATTTCATGCTGGTGGGGAGCTTCGACCCCGAGACCCGGACCTACACCGGCAACAGCTACCTGCTCTGGGGGACCGCCGAAGGGGTTCCCACGCTCGAGAACAAGGTGGAGCTGGAGGGTCACTCGCCCATCGAGTGCGGCATCGCCGACCTGAACCGGGACGGACACCTGGACCTGGTATTGTCCAACTACATGTCGGGCCGCACCCGCACCCTGCCGGTGTTCATCTACTGGGGCGGGGAAGGAGGCGCCTACAGCCGGACCAACCGGACCGATCTTCCCGCCTATTCCTCCTCCGCCATCCAGACGGTGGACCTGAACCGGGATGGCTGGCCCGAGATCGTGGTCCACAATCACATGAAAGACGGTGACCACTCCATCAACACTTACATCTATTGGAACGGCCCTGAAGGGTTCCACCGGGACCGGAAGACCGAAATCCCCAGCTTCGGTCCCCACTACAGCCAGATGACCGATCCGGGGGACATCTACACCCGGCGCTTGGAGGAGGAATACCTCTCGCCGCCGCTGGAACTACCCGGACGCGGCGGCGTCCGGCTGATCTGGGAGGGGGAGGAGCCCCACGGAGCCCGACTGCAGTTCCAGGTCCGCACCGCGTCCAGCCGCGACGGCCTGGAATCCGCCGAGTGGACCGGGCCCTCCGGCGCCAGCTCCTTCTACCAGGAGTCCGGAACCGGGATCGCCGGCCTGGATGGAACCCGCCGCTGGGCCCAGTACCGGGCCGTCTTCACCTCTCCGGCCGGCGGTGTCTGGCCCATCCTGTCGGCCGTGGAATTGCGCTAGGAGGGGCGACTTTCCTGTCGCCCGGTTCCGCTTCGTTCGCGCATGGCCAAAGAACCGGCGGTAGGAAAACCGCCGCTCCGCTCCGCTCCGACTAATACTCTTCCGACGTCTGTTCGATCCGGTACAGGTGGGTGTCGGTTCTCAACAGCAGGGTTTCACCCGCGACCGCCAGGGAAGCCAGGGTCCGGCCCTCGACCTGGTTCCTCGCCAGTTCCCGAAAAGCTTTCCTGGGATTGACTACGAAGGTCTCCCCGGTCTCGTTGAGAAAATAGATCCGATCGGCGCCGTAGAGGGGCGAGGCGGAGAATTGGCCTGGCAGACGCTGTTTCCAATGGACCTCCCCGGTCTTGGCGTCCAGGCAGCTCGCCACGCCCACGTCGCTGACCAGGTAGAACTCGTCCCCCACCAGGATCGGTGAGGGGTTCAGAGGCGCTCCCCGGGTGAGCTTCCAGGCGATGTGGCTCTCGGTGACGTCTCCGCTGCCGCCGGGCCGGACGGCGTAGAGGACAGGACGAATGTATCCGGAGATGACGTAAACCAGATCGTGGCCGAAGACGGGGCGGGGCACGCCCGAGAATCCGTTGTGGGTGATCCACCAGATCACCTTCCCATTGCGGGGATCGTAGGCTCCAACCTGGTTTCCACCGGGACTGACCACCTGGGTCTGCTCCCCCACCTGGATGACCAAGGGAGTGGCATAGGCCATGTATCCTTGCCGTTGGGTCTTCCAGCGAACCTGTCCGCTCTCCTTGTCCAGCGCGGCCACGTACTGCACGTCGGTCCCGTCGCAAGCGACGATGAGCAGGTCCTCGAAGAGCACCGGAGAGCCGCCCGGACCGTGGCCGTGCTCGTACTCGAACCGGTTGCGCCAGAGCACTCGTCCATCGGTGGACACTGCGGCCGTGCCGTTCGCCCCGTAATGGACGTAGACCCGATCCCCCTCCAGCAACGCCGTGGGAGACGCATAGCTGTTCTTGGAGTGGATGCTTCCCGGGTCTTCCCGCCGGAAGACCTCCAGGTCGTGAAGCAGTTTTCCGGTCTCCAGATCCAGACAGGCTAGTCGAAGCGAGCGGCCTTTGTCCTGCGCCGAAGTCATCCAGATCCGGCCGCTCCGGACCACCGGGGAAGACCATCCGGAGCCGGGGACCGGGACCTTCCAGAGGATGTTCTTCTCCTCGGACCAGTTCAGGGGCAGTTTTTCTGCGTGCGAGTGGCCCTGTCCGGCCGGACCCCGGAACTGGGGCCATTCCTCCGCCTGCAGGAGACTGACGTTGAGGACCAGGAAGGGGAGGAGGCGGTTCATGGTATGGCGGGTTCGGCCGGCGACGGTCTCGGCCCCGGGATCCGGGCGGTCAGTCCTCCTCGGAAAAGGCGGCATCGAAAGCCACGCTGGAGGGCTTGAAGTCGATGGATCGGACGAAAGCGGCGGACTCGGTGGCGCCATGCTCCCGGTCCATGCCCGCGTCTTCCCACTCCACCGAGAGCGGGCCGTCGTAGCCGATGTCGTTCAGCGCCCGGATCACTTCTTCGAATCGGACGCTGCCCCGGCCCAGGGAACGGAAGTTCCAGAAACGGTCCGGGTGCCCGAAGGGGAGATGCCCGCCGAACACGCCGACGCGGGTGAGCGACGGCGACCAGTACGCGTCCTTCATGTGGACGTGGACGATCCGGTCCCCGAAGGTCCGGATGAAGTCCACATAGTCGACTCCCTGGTAGCCCAGGTGGCTGGGGTCGTAGTTGAAGCCGAAGCATTCGTGCCCGCCGACGGCTTCGATGGTCTTCTCGGTGGTGGCGATGTCGAAGGCGATCTCGGTGGGGTGGACCTCCAGTCCGAACCGCACGCCGCATTCCCGGAATACCTGGAGGATGGGCAGCCAGCGGCGGCCCACGTCCCGGAAACCCTGCTCGATGGTTTCAGGGTCCACGGGGGGAAACGAGTAGAGGAGGTGCCAGATGCTGCTTCCCGTAAACCCGTTGACGATCTTGAGCCCGAACTCGGCCGCGGCACGGGCCGTGTTCTCCATCTCCCGGGCGGCTCTTTCGCGAACTCCCTCCGGGTCGCCGTCTCCCCAGACCGACGGGGGCAGGATGGCCTGGTGCCGGTCGTCGATGTTGTCGCAGACCGCCTGGCCCACCAGGTGGTTGCTCACGGCGTAGCACTGGAGTCCGTGCCGGTTCAGCGTGTCCCGGTGATTCCGGCAGTAGGAATCCTCTTCCAGCGCCCGATGGACCTCGAAGTGATCTCCCCAGCAGGCCAGCTCCAGGCCGTCGTAGCCGAACTCCTTGGCTTTGCGGCACATGGTGTCGAAATCCAGGTCCGCCCATTGCCCTGTAAACAACGTGACCGGTCGTCCCATAAACGCCTCCCGAACCGCGAGAATAGCACACCCAAACCGGCCTTTCATGGCGGAGGCACTCCACTCGTCGTGTTGCGAGTCGTGCCATGGCTGGCTATACTTTCCTCCGCCGGCACGGGAGTACCGTGTCCGAAGAAAGGACCTGAAAATGATATTCCTCTATGCGGCCATCTATTTGGCCGTGGTGGTTCAGATTTCCAATCTCTGCACCACCATCTACCTTCACCGGTACATGTCCCACCATGCCCTCAAGTTGCATCCTGCCGTGGCCATGGGCATGCAGTTCTGGCTCTGGTTGCATACCGCCATCGACCCGCGGGAGTGGGTCGCGGTTCACCGCAAGCACCACCAGTTTCCCGACGAACATGGCGACCCCCACAGCCCCAAGCTGGAGGGCCTCTGGAAGGTCTTGCTGACCAACGCCTACCTCTACCGCAAGGAAGCGGCCAACCCGGAGACCGTGGCGCGGTACACCCGGGACATCCGCACCAACCGGTTCGAGGACTTCATGCACCGGCAGGGCTACCTGGGGCTGTTTCTGGGCGTCGTGGCGGCGGGCGTGTTGTTGGGACCCATCGCCGGGATCGTGACGTTTCTGTTGCAGGCGGTCGTCTACGTCTTCCTCAACGGCATGATCAACGGCGCCTGCCACGCCGTGGGCTACAAGAACTTCCGCAACACCGCCACCAACCTCCGTTGGGTGGCGTGGCTGACCGCCGGCGAGGGGCTGCACAACAACCACCACCACGCCCCGTCGTCACCCAAGCTGAGTCTTCGTTTGAGCGAGATCGACCCGGCATGGCCCGTCATCCGCCTGCTCGAGTGGTTGAAGCTGTGCAAGGTCAGGCCGCACCTCAAGCGCCAGCCCTCGTCGTGAACTCCGGCGTTGGGGCTACCGGGCAGGTGGTCCCAGCGTGAACGTCTTTCCCCCCAACTCGAAGCGGACACCACCAGTTCCCGGCGAGAATGGTGTCTCTTCGCCTTTTCGGGGAGACTCCGTCAATTCCAATGCTTCGCCGGAAACGGTCCGGACCAAAGCCGGATCGATTCTGCGGACGGTGCTGTTGCGAAGGTCCATCAGGAGCGGTCCGTCCAGGCCGGGCGCCTGAATCAGAAATCCGCTGGCCCCTTCCGATTCATAGATCCGGGCTCGTTCTTCGGGTTGGCCGTCGATGGTCAGAGAGTAGCTCGAACTGGGCACGAACCGGGAGGTTTCTCCCAGTGAGCCCAGCCGATGGGCCGCCTCGATAAACTCGATGTCCGCGCTCCTGTAGGCCCAGATGGAGGCCCCGAGAGCCGCCAGCAGCGCCAAGCCGAGTCGCCTTTTCGGAATTCCTGCTGATTTGCGCCGCCTCCAGAAACAAAGCAGGGTCATAGGAACCATGAACAGTAGATCCTGCCAGAACGCCTCCGCGGGAGTGCGCTCGATCAGGGACCCGAAGCAGCCGCAACTTCCCGGTTCCCTCAGTCCCTGGGAGACGAGCCAATAGTCGCGTCCGTTGAGGAAGATAAGGAAGATCACCAAGGCCGCGGTCGGCAGCAGGACGACGAGGTGGCGAACTCCCAACAGCAACGCCGTCCCCAATCCCGCCTGAAGGGCCAGGGCGATCAGCGCCACCTGAACGGCGGTGAAAAGGAAGTCCAGTTCTTCCTGCCGGATCCGATCGATGAAGGCGCCGAAGTCGTCAGGGTTCCAGCCCTTGCCATAGGTGGCAACCAGGAACCACACACCGAGGAGTATCGCCCCGGCCGTTCCGGCATGTTTTTTCCAACGGCTATGGTCCATGTGCGGTTATTCTACCCTTGCGGCAAACCTGGCGACGAAGAGGTTCCGGCTAGGACCCTTCCGAAATCCGTTTTGCCAAGCCGCGGGGCAACACCGGTATCGTTCCTTCCGCCAACAGGCCGCCGACCTGTTCCTCCAGCGAGGACTTGTTCGGGTGGATGGCCAAACTTCTCTCCACCAGCGCCCGGGCCTCGCGATCCCGCTCCTTCAAGCTATGAGCCAGGATCGTCGCCGCCAGGGACTGGCCGTAGAAAGTCGCGACGAGTTCCGCCCGCGGGCTGACTTCCCCCAACAGGTGGAGTCCCTTGAGCAGGTCCGTCACGTCCTGGAATATGAGTCCCAAACGCCGCAGCGCCTCGCTCCAGTTGGTCCCCGACGTCAATTGGCGGGCCACCTGCATGTGGTAGGTCCGAAGTCCCTCGGCCAGCGTCGTCGCCACCACCATGTCCTGGTCCGCCGCTTTCCTCCCGGCCTCCAGGAACTGCTTCCGGGTCAGACCCATGGCCGGAACGACCACGACGGGAGTCTTCTGCTCATTTCCCAAAATGGATTCCACCGCCCGCAGGATCGCCCCTGCCGACTGGATCTCTCCGCTCTTCAACTCCAACGTTTTCATGACAGTCAGACCGCCACATTACCAAAATCAGGCTCTCTGCTCACCCCTCCACCGGCCTTCATGGACCGGTTTTGTGCCAAGTGATATAACTCTTTGAAGCCCAGACCGAGTCAGGCATTCACCCGCGCCAGGAGGCCTCATGGGTCGAAAAGCTTTCCTTGCAAGTTCCTTGCTGCTGGCCCTGGCCACTTCATTTCTTCCCGGACAGCAGAATTCCATAGGCCGGGGAGACCGTGAAGGGCCAAGCCGGCAACCTGGGGGAAGAAACGTCGACGGGCCGGCCGAGCAGGTCTGGAGCGAGCGGGCCGGAGAGATGCGAGACCGGAGAATGCCCAGGCCCATGTTCCTCGCCGGCAAGGTGGTGACCGAGGATGGGGGCCCGGTCCCCGAGACCATCGTGGTGGAACTGGTCTGCCACGCATCGGTGCGGCAGCAGGTCCATACCTTCAAGGGAGGGCAGTTCAGCTTCGACCTGAGTCCGAATCCAAGCTCCGCGTTCCTCGATGCCAGCGTCGCCCGCAACGACGCCGACAACGTGAACCCCTTTGCCCGGGTCCCGGGAGGCGAGTACACCGCCGGTGGAGATCAGATGGACCTGTCCGGATGCGAGGTGAGGGCCAATCTTCCCGGCTTCGTCTCGGACCGGATCCAGCTTGGGCTGCGAAGAGCTCTGGACCGTCCCGACATCGGCGCCATCGCCATCAAACGGCGGGAGGGCGTGGTCGGCTCCACTGTGAGCTTCACCGCCCTGGCGGCGCCCAGAAAGGCCAGGAAGGCGTACGCCAAGGCCGAAAAGGAACTGAGAAAAGAAAAGACGAATCTGGACAAGGTTCGGAAGGAGTTGGAGAAGGCGGTCCAAGCCTACCCCAAGTACGCCACCGCCTGGCACCTCCTGGGTCTGGTCCGGATGGACCACCAGGACCAGGAGGGGGCGCGGCAAGCCTTCGAAGCCTCCATCGAGGCGGATGAGAATTACGTTCGTCCCTATCTCTCGCTGGTGGACATGGAAATCCGCGCCGGCGACTGGCCGCGGATCTCCGAACTGTGCGGGAAGGTGGTGGAGTTGAACCCCTTCATGGTGCGGTGCCGGTACTACCACGCCGTGGCCAGTCTGAACCTGGGCCGGATGGAGGCGGCGGAAGCGTCGGCCATCAAGGTGCAGGAGAGCCAGGATTCCCGGTTCCTGTCCGGAAGCCACTACATCCGGGGAGCCGTCCTGGCCCGCAGGGGGGACTTCGAGTCGGCCGCGAAACAGTTCCGGCATTTTCTGAAGATCGCTCCGGAAGGCCGGGGTGCGGCCCGGATCAAGGAGAATCTCGTGGCCTGGGAGCGGCAGGGCCTGATCCAGGCCGATCAACCGTCTCCGACCCAAGCCGGACAAACGGTTCAATAGACACGCAGGCAGGCGGCCCTTTCATGTGTAGATACAAGCTGACCCGGTTCCGGCTGGCGGCGTTGCTGGCCGGGCCGCTGCTCCTCGTGCCCGTGTCTCCGGCCCAGAACGTCAGGCCGGGTCCTCTGTTCGGGACGACTGACGACCGGCCGCAGGACGCCGACCTCACCGGTAGAAGCTTCGATGACAACCGTATCGAGGTCCCGAAGCGGCTGCTGCTGGCCGGACAGGTGATCCTGGAGGACGGAAATCCCCTCCCCGAGTCCCTCAAAGTCGAGCTGGTCTGCCGCGGCTCGGTCCGGCAGGAGACTCACACCTACGGAGACGAAGGCCGGTTCAGCTTCGAGTTGGGCGGCAGCGGGGGGTCCAACAACCGCGCCGGAACGGGCTCCGACACCTTCGATCCCTTTTCCCGCGTTCCCGGGGAACGCCAGGATGCCCAGAGATTCGATCTCAGCGGTTGCGTGATCCGGACGGCGCTGGAAGGTTTCCGGTCCAACACCATCTCCCTGGGTGTCCGCAGCTACATGGACAGCTCGGACGTGGGAGTGATCGTACTGAGGCGCCTGGAACACGTGGGCGGTTCGACGGTCAGCTTCAACACCCTCGCTGCTCCCAAGAAGGCGCAGAGGCACTACCGGGAGGCCGACCTGGAGCTGAAGAAGCAGCAGGGGGACGTCCGGAAGGCCATCCGGCACCTGAAAGAGGCCATCGAACTCTACCCCGAGTTCGCCGCCGCCTGGTACCTCCTGGGCCGATGCCACCATGCTCTCCGGGACCGGGAGACGGCCCGGAAGCATTTCCGAAGGGCGGCGGACGCCGATCCCAAGTACCTGCGGCCCTACATGTTTCTGGCCATGATGGCGGTCCGGGATGAGTCCTGGGAGGAAGCGGCGCGCAACTGCGACCACGTCGTCGGCCTGAATCCGCATATCATGCGGGCCCAGTACTTCAGCGCCGTCGCCAACCTGCAACTGGGCCGGCTGGACCGGGCCTTGAAGTCGATCAAGGCGGTCCGGGAGAACGGTTCCAAGAGATACCTCGCCGGAAGCCACTACGTCCACGGAGCCATCCTGGCCCAGAAAAGGGACTTCGCCGGCGCCGCCCGGGAGTTCCGGAACTTCATCGCCCTCAAATCAGGCGACAAGGCTTCCCGGGAACTCCAACAGAGGCTGGCCGCCTGGGAACAGCAAGGCCTGATCCGGCCGGAAAGGAGCGGCGACTTTTAGTCGCCGGGAGCGGGGGGTAGCGGAACAGAGTCCCTCTCTCCACTATCCATCCAGCAAGTTGCGTGGCAGCAGGAAACAGGGGGGGACGAACAGTCCCCCCTCCTATTCGGCGATAAACGTCATCTCCCACTCCCCCACCTTGGTCAGAGGCGTCGAGGCATGGACCAGGTCCGGTTCGCCGGCCTGAATCCAGTCGTCCAACTCCTCGGTGTGGCCGAGCCGACGGAGGTGCTGGTAGGACCCCGCGTCGATCTTGTCGACGGCCCAGGTCTTGGAGCTGTCCCAGAACGCCAGGTAGGGAACGCCGGCCTTCAGGAGCTGGTGGGCTTTCCTCCGGTACTGTTCGGGCATCAAGACCCTGGGCATGACGTTGAGTGCCAGCTCGCATTCCGTTCCCCGAGTCAGCGACAGCCAATACTCGACGTCCCCGGCCCTCTCCCAGGCCAACTCCCAACTGAAGAGACCCTCGGCCGAGGTATAGGGGACGACGCCGTCGATGAGGCCCTCGCGGATCCAGCCGGGCACGTCCATGGCATAGAAGAGGTTCTCCTCTTCGCCGCCGAAGACCCACGCCGACAGGGCCGGCGGCCGGGCACGTCCCTGGCGGCGGGCCTGCCGGTGCATCCTCTCCCGGAGCTCCCGCATGAAACCGGTGAGAACGCTCGCCCTGAAACGAAGCCAACGCGGATCTCTCTCGTCGATCTCCCGGGGGTCCTGGCCGTGCTTCTCCCGGAATCCATCCACCACCGGCGGCTCGTACTCGACATACGGAGGCCGGCGATTGTAGAGAATCGAGATCCCGTCGACGGGATACCCGGCCATCTCCAGGAAGAGCGAGATCAAAAACTCCCGGGTCTCCGGGTAGCTCAACGAGATCCTGGGGGCCCGGCTGCCATCCCGGCGCACCGCTCTCAGTTCGGGATGCCGGTCGTAGAATCCTCCCCGGTTGATCTGGTCGAAGGGCGGGGAGAAGTGAAACGGCCCCATGCCCTCGCAGAACCGGTAGCTGGCGTGGAACTCGAGTCCCAGCTCGTGGCTGTAGTCGATGGCGACGCGGAAGGGATCGATCCCCCGCTTCTCGTATTCGGCGAAGTTCTCCACGATCCGCCGGTAGGCGGGAACCGGATAGTCCTCCATCCGCGCGTATTCCGGAGTCCAGGTCCTGGCGACCCGGCTGAAGTAGGAGCAGAGGTCGCCGGCGGCCCCCTCCCAGTAGATCCGCTTGAAGTCGGTGTGCCGGTAGGCCTCCAACTGGTCCCGGATCGCCCCCTCGCCGGCATCCCAGGCGAAACCCGAACCCCAGTCCTGGGTGGCGAAGAGCCTTCGGGTGCCGGTCTGTTTCCGGTCTGATTGAAGCGCCGTGACCTCATCGGCATCGAGGGGGACCAATTTGATGTAGGCAACCCAGACCGTGTCGCAGGTGCTGCGGCAGGGATGGCCGTCGGGGATCAGCTCGGTGGCCACCTGCTTGAAGCTCAGGCGCTGTCCCGTCAGGTCGGCGGTCCTCCAGAACAGGTCCTGGATCACCTGACCCTTTTCGACGTCGGGAGCCTGGAGAAAGAGGCAACTGAAGGCGGGGTCTTCCGTCAATTTCACCCAGAGGCGCTGATCCAGGTACGGCCTCCAAGCGGTATTGAACAATCCCAGGTAGACATCGTGCCACCCTTCCGGCTCCAGGGGATATTCCACGGCGGCGGCCGCCGTCTCGGGTCCGGCCCGCAGCATGATGCCTTTGAAGTGCTCCGTCTCGTAGTCGATCATCCGCCAGCCGAAGAGCCGGCCCTCCCGGCTCAGCGCCGAGGCCGGAAGGCAGCGATCCAGATCGGACAGGTACCGAGGGGGATTCCGCCGGACAGGCCCCATGATCTCCGTTGCTTCCGGTTGACTCGTCATCGTCTCCTCTCCGCCGCAGGGGGCGAGATTGCCGGACCTCCCGTAGCCGAAACTCCTGTTGCCATGAATTCGCGTCGATTCATCGGCGAATTCTACCTACAATCGTCTATCTGAACATGCGTCTGTTGACTCGTTGGCACAGGGAACCGGGGGCGCGGGTCGAAGGGTCAAGGGATCTGGACCGGTCCAAGGTGCAGGCGCCCGGCGTGGTGGTGGTTCCGTCGGGCGGGTTCCGCCTCTTTTACACCGCCGTGGGACCGGCCAAGCCCTTCCCGGAGTGCCAGGGCTACATCCTCAGCGCATTCTCCCGCGACGGTCTCCGATTCCGCCCTGAGCCGGGAATTCGGGTGGCGCCCCGGCCCGGCATTCCCCACCTGTCGCTGCGGGTGCTGGCCCCTTCGGTGACCCGGACGGACGAGGGCCATTGGCGGATGTATTTCGAAGCCAGGGGACCTGCTCATGAACCGACCGTGATTTGCAGCGCCGTCTCCCGGGATCAGTTGGAGTGGGAGTACGAGGGCGTCCGGCTCCATTCCCAAGGAGGCGTCGGGGCGCCCCGTTATGTTCCCCTTCCCCAGGGAGGAGCGCGTCTCTACTGCTGCGCCTCGGAATACGGTCCCGGCGGACCGGGCCGCAGCGAACGGGTGGCTCACCACGTGGTGAGCGCAGTGAGTCGCGACGGCCTCGACTTCGAGTGGGAATCCGGAGTTCGGCTGCGGGATCTGCGCGGGGAGACGGACGAAATAGGGATCACGGCGGCCGACGAGATCCCGCCGCGGCGGGCCGGAGGGGAAAGGGTCATGGTCTACTCGGCGTGGCAGGACCTCCCGCCCCGCGCCGTCGCTCCTCCGCATCCCAGCGAGGACGTGGACGCCGTGTCGAGCGGCAGCAGCCGCGACTTCGCCGCGGCCTCCATCGCAGCCGACATGGCCGGTTACCGGTCGCGCATCTACACCGCCACCTCCGAGGACGGCCTCCTCTGGGAGCGGCGGACCTGCATCGTCGAGGGAGCCGGCTACGGCGGTCCGGGACCGGATGCGGTCCATGCCGAGGACATGTCGGTGATCCGGCTCGGCGGGAACCGTTACCGGATGTACTACGCCGCCTGCGACAGGAACGGGACCTGGAGAGTCGCCAGCGCGGTGGCCTCCTGCGGGCAGCCTGATTGAACCGCCCTGCCGGGGTTTCAATTCGGACCCCCATCAAGGATGATGGCGCACATGAAGAGAAAGAATGGGTCCCTGTTCCGCCGGGTCTTGCCTGTCTTGTGCCTGGCGTTGCCGGTGTCCTGCGGTCCCGAACCGGATGAGACGCCCGAGGAACGTTTCAAGCGGATCGTGGACATCTCCCGGGACGATGCCGCCCTCAGCGAGTACCTGAAGAAGGTTCCTCCCAAGACGCCGGCCGAAGCCCTCGAGACCTTCGAGACGGCAGACGGGTTCCGGTTGGAGCTGGTGGCGCACGAGCCCATGGTGAACGAGCCGGTGGCGGCCACGTTCGACGAGAACGGGCGCATGTACGTCGCCGAGTTGAGACACTATCCCTACCAGCCGGGTGATGGCGAGGCGCCCCGGGGACAGGTCCGGCTGCTGGAGGACCAGGACGGGGACGGACGCTTCGAGGTCAGCCACGTCTTTGCCGACGGGTTGATCTGGCCCACCGGCGTCGCCGTCTGGAAACAGGGGGTCTACGTCTCCGCTCCTCCCCACGTCTACTACATGAAGGACACCGACGGAGACGGGAAGGCCGACGTCCGGGAGGTCGTCTTCACCGGATTCGGCGTCACCAACGAACAACAGATGGTGAACAACCTGATCTGGGGCGTGGACCACAAGATCTACGCCTCGACGGGCGGCGACGGCGGCTACATCCGGCCGGGGGACCAGCCGGAGGCCGAGCCCATCTCCGTCTACGACCGGGATTTCCGGTTCCACCCCGTGACCCGTGAACTGGAGCTGACCACCCAGACATTCCAGTTCGGACACAGCTTCGACGACTGGTACAACCGCTACGTCTGCACCGCGGGTTCGTCGGGCCGGCACGTGGTCATGCCCGGCGGCTACCTGCAGCGCAACCCCTATCTCTTCTTCGACCTGCACGGCTTCCACTGGGAGGGACACGGCTCCCTGGAGGTGAATCCACTGGTGCGCGGATCGACCCGGGTCTACAAGATCAGTCCCGTCGAGCTCTGGCGGACCATCCGGGAAGCCCGCCGTGTCTTCGCGGGGCGGAGCAATCGCAGCGCCGGCGTGGGACACGACTACCAGACCGCCGGCGCCGGGGTGCAGATCTACCGGGGTCACGCCTATCCCGAAGATTACCGGGGAAGCCTCTTCATCGGCGCCAACACCGCCAACCTGCTGCACCGGAGAGTCCTGGAGGAGGACGGGGTGAGCTTCAGATCGGTGAGGGGCGAGCCGGAGAACGTGGAGATGGTCCGTTCCACCGACAACTGGTTTCGCCCCGTGAACTCGGTCAATGCGCCCGACGGAACGCTCTACATTCTGGACATGTACCGGGAGTTGATCGAGGCGGCCCACGTCCCGGCCCGCGTGGTCAAGCATCTGGATTTCACCCGGGGTCAGGAACATGGCCGCATCTACCGGCTGGAGCCCGACGGGTTCCAGGTCCCGCCGCGGCCGCGTCTGGGGGAGGCCGCCACGCGGGAACTGGTCGGCCACCTGGAGCACCCGGGAGGCTGGTGGCGGGAAACGGCCCACCGGCTCATCTACGAACGCCAGGACCGGTCGGCGGTTCCCCATCTGGTCCGGCTTCTGAACGAAAGCGAGAAGCCGCTGGCCCGAATGCACGCCCTCTGGTCCCTGAACGGACTGGGAGCGTTGAAGGACGCGCATCTGGTCCAGGCCCTGGCCGACCCGTCACCGGGAGTCCGCGTACACGCCGTGCAACTGTCCGAGTCCCGTTTCGGTCGCTCCCGGTCTCTGTTCCGAAAGGTGCTGGCGCTGGCCAAGGACGACCATCCCAAGGTGCGTTTTCGGGTTGCCTTGGCCTTGGGTGAGGTCGGGAACCGCCGGCCCATTTCCGGACTGGTTCGGATCGCCGAGCGGGACTCGGGCGACCGCTGGACTCGAAATGCCGTTTTGAGTTCCAGCAGTGAAATCGCCGACCGCCTCTTCGTCCGGCTGTTGGAGACGGAGGGTTTTACTGCCAAGCCGGAGGCCGGAGCCTGGTTGGAGCCGCTGGCCCGCACCGTGGGGGCCCGCAACAACGCCTCGGAGATCCGGCGGCTCGCCGGGGCGGCGGCCACCCACGCCGCCATGTCCGATACCGTGCGGATGCAGCAGGTGGTGGTCACCGGCCTGGCGGAGGGCCTGGCCATCTCCAACCAGTCTCTCGCCCGGGTCCGAAGTCTTTCGCGCCCGGCCGCCCGGATGATACGGGACCTCATGAGCAGGGTTGCGGAAATGGCTGGAGACGAGTCGGTCCCCGAGGAGGAGCGTCTGGAGGCCATTCGACTCCTGGCCCACGGCGCCTTCCCGCAGGTGCGGGACTCTCTCGCCAAACTTGTGGAGTCCAGCCAGACCCAGGCGGTGCAGCTCGCCGGGATCGAGGCCCTGGAGCGTCACGACGCCCCCGAAATCGCCGGCATCCTGCTCCAGGATTGGACGGCTCAGACGCCCGACGTTCGGAACCGGGTCCTGACCGGCCTCCTCTCCCGGAGGCCCTGGACGCGTGCACTGCTTCAGGCCGTTCAGGAGGAACGGGTTGCTGCCGGCCAGCTCAACTCCAGCCGCCGGGAACTCCTCATGAACCATGACGACGAGGCGATCCGGGATCAGGCCAAGACCCTTTTCGCCTCTCGGACGGACGGCACGCGGCAGCAGGCCCTGGCCGACTACCAGGTCGCGTTGACCCTCGAGGGGGACCGGACTCACGGAGAAGCGGTCTACCGGCGCGAGTGCGTCCAGTGCCACCGTCTCTCTTCCACGGAGCACCTGGTGGGGCCCAACCTGATCATGGGCTCCTACAAGGACCCTGAGCCGCTTCTAACCAATATTCTCGATCCCAACCGGTTCGTGGAGCCCCAGTATCTCCAGTACGTGGTGACCGACCGGCAGCGGCGCCTCTTCACGGGCATCATCACCGACCAGAACTCGGAGAGCATCACCTTGATGGAGGGGGAAGACGTCCGGAACACCGTGTTGCGCAAGGACATCCTGGAGATGCGGGCCACCGGCAAGTCGCTCATGCCGGAGGGTCTCGAAGAGAACGTCACCCCCCAGGAGATGGCCGATCTCATGCGGTTCATACTGGATTACCAGTACGTGATCGGAACCGAGAGCGCCGGCTACGGGCCGGGATATGAGATCTACGAGCCGCTGGCCACCCGCCGCTGGAGACCCCCCGAGGAGGAGAGACGAGAGATCAGGGATCGGTAGGGGCAGGAGTGGGGACATTCCTGTCCCCACTCTTCACTCTTCTCTCTTTTCTTCTCCCGCTATCGGAACGACCGCCGGAGGCTCCTGCCAGTCTTCCTCGATCACCTCGACTCCCTGAACTCGAAACCGGCCCTGAGCCAGATCGAACTCGGCCGAGACACCGTTGGCGTACTCGACCCGCTGCCGGGTGCGGTCGCCGTTCAGGAACTGGTGGCTGGTCATCTCGGCGTATCCCACCGACTGAAAGTAGGCATGCCAGAGGCGGAGCCATTCCAGGCGCCGCTTCATGGCGCCGGTCTCCCAATGGTGCTTTTCAATCAGCGCTTCTCCTCCCGGAAGCCAGTTGTGGGAGGGCATGGCCCCGTACATGAGTTCGTAGAGCCGGGGGTGGCGGTCGGCGTACCAGTCATACTTGGGGGCGAAATAGTAGCCGCCGCCCGAGAAGTGCGCCGCGTAGCAGTCGTTGAATGCCAACTGGAACAGAGGGATCGGTTCGCCTTCCCGGAGCCGGTCCCGGGACCAGTCGGTAAAGAAGAAGTAGTCGCTCTCCCCCATGCACCAGAAACGGGCCAACTCGGCGCCGGGGACGATTCCCCGCCGCCGGGCCTCCCGGAACGTCTCCACCTGCGTCTCATAGGTCATCCGGCGAGTAATGGGGCCCTCCGCCGATTGGTGTTCCGAGTGCCCCCGATGGGCGGCGTGGCCGTCGAAGTAGAGGGCATCCATTCTCAATCCCTTGGCCTGGACGTGATCCAGCAGGGCCTTGAGGGCTTCCAACGCGTAAGCGTCGCTGAACCGGGGGAAATCGACGCCGCTGAGCTTGGACGGGTCGTAGTAGGGTGCGTCCTCGTGGAAGACGTGGGGCATGACGAAGAATTTGACGGAACACCCCAGGGCGTGGGCCTGCTCCTCCAGCCGTCGGGCCGCCGGCCATCCCCCGGCCACCGTCGGCTCTTCTCTCAGGTACTCCTGCCAGCCGGCCGGCGTCCTCTCCCCCGCCGGCCACTTGGGGTGAAAGAAGGTGACCGGGAGACCCGCGGCCTGGAAGCGGCGGATGTTCTCCAGCACCTGCGGGTGGTGCTCCGGGTTCCAGGTGATGAGCCGGTATTCAATCCCCGAGAGGAACCGCTTCAAGCCCGGTTCGGAGGCCATGCGATCACTCAGGGTGGGCAGGGAACGGGTGGCCTCCACGTGCCGCCGGTAGGCTTTGGCCATGTCCACGTGGTCCTGTTCCCGGTCGAAGACCCAAAAAGCCCGCCGGGGGTAGCTCAGACTGTCCAACGAGGCCTTCCAGTCCAGGGCGATCCGGGAGTGCCGGCCCGGATCGTGATCCACGCGGACGGCCGCGTTCCACCAGGTGTCGACGATCGTGTAGGCCGCCCGCCCGCCTGCCACCAGTCCGACTAGGGGCAGGCTGTACTCGGCTCCAAGAAGGCCGGCGAGAGACACCGGGCCGGGAGAGTCGGACCGGATCATGTATCCGGAACCCCAGGGGACCACCAGGTAGGACGACGGGTCCGGCTCCAGGGCCAACGTGTACAGGTCCAAGACCTCCCGGATCACGTCGTTGCCCCCGGCCTGCGACACCTGGACGTGGAGCTGGCCTTGCCGGTCCAGAGCCACGTCGCACCCCAGGACGGCGTCGGTGTCTTCCCATCCGCTCAACCGGACCCGGTAGCCTTCCAGTTCGCCCTCCCGGTACTCTTCCGCTCGTTGCCGGGCTGCATCCTTGCAGCTCAGAGTGCGCGGACTGTTCTGCTCCGGGGAACCGGAAGCCCGGACCTCGACGCCGGGCGTCTCCGATCTCCACGTGGGAGTGGGTTCCGAGCCGTAGTAGACCGAGAGCGACAGGTCCCGGTCGATGCCGAGCGTCAGTTCGCCGCTTTCCAACTCGAGCCAGTGCCGCGCCTCCCGGACCGGATCCCCACCGCAGGAGGGGAGGAGGAAAAGGAAGAGAATCGGAAACCGGCGGAATGTGTTGTTGATGCTCATGGAATCACCTCGGTTCCATGGCAACATGCCGGCCGGTCCGTGGCAAGTGCGCCGTGTCCGTTTCCACCGATGGGAACGGCACGGCGTGGGAGGGATGATTTCCAATCGCCCGGTTTCCCTCGTTTGCTTTGGTAATAAGAATCGGCGGCTGGGAAACCGCCGGCCCCATCCTGGCATCTACTTCCGGACACGTGGGTGCGGTAGACTGCGCCGCATGACCTGCAACGGGAGAAGCTCGCTGGAGAATGGGTGTCTGGCGGCTGCTGCCGTCCTCATCGTGGCCGGATTGGCCGGATGCTCTTCGCATCCGTCCCGGGACCGGGAGCCGGTCCGGATCGGCTCCGTCAAGCAGCTCTTCATCGACGACCACATCGTGGAGACCATGTCGTCCGTCTCCCGGGTCCTGAACCGGCCGGTCAAGCATCCCGGAGGACCGGTGTTGAGGCCGGAGCGCAAGTGGGAAGGAAACTTCGCCGCCGTGAGCTCCGTGATCTACGATCCCCAGGACGCCCTCTTCAAGATGTGGTACGTCCCCAGTCTGATCACGGCCGAGCGGCCTCCCGGACCACTGGAGGAATACGAGAGCCTGCTTCGCGCCAGCAATTACCAGGAGCAACTGGACCTGTCCTGTTACGCCGTCTCCCGGGACGGGGTTCGCTGGGAGAGACCCGAGCTGGGTCTGGTGGAGTTCGAGGGCTCGACCCGCAACAACATCATTTCGGACCGGTCGGTCCGCTCCGAAGGCGGGCTCTACAACTCGGGCCGCGCACCCAACGCGTTCCGGGACCACAGGGAACAGGATCCGGACCGGCGCTACAAGGCCCTGGGTTACGCCCGGGCGGCAAACGGAAAGATCGGCATCTGCCTCTACTTTTCGCCTGACGGGCTCGCCTGGAACGAGTATCCGGGAAACCCGGTCATGATGGGGACGGGCGACACTCACACCGTCCTGGGTTGGGACCCTTCCCGGACGAAGTACGTGGCCTATCTGCGGCCCGGATGGAAGGACTACCAGGAGGCCGTCGCAGCCTACGAATCCATTCCAACCGAGGTTCGAGCCGCCAGCCTGCCCTCCCACACGCTCGACCAGTTGGCGCCTGCCGCGGGAAACCGCCGGATCCGGACCATCGGTTTCTCGTCCAGCGACGACTTCGTTCACTGGTCGCCCATCGAACCGGCGTTGATTCCCGATTCGATGGATCCGGCGGACCTCCAGTTCTACGGCATGCCGGCTCTGCTCTACGAAGGAATCTACCTGGGGTTTCCCTGGGTGTTCCGAACCAACAGCCTGACCATGGAGAGCCATTTCGCCTACAGCCGCGCCGGCCGCGAATTTCTGCGCCTCCCGGACCGGGGCCCCTTCATTCCGCTTGGAGCCAACGGCACGTGGGACGACGGCTGCGTCTATGTCCGGCAGCCCATCGTGCACGACGGCACGATCTGGTTCTTCTACCTGGGCGTCAACTGGCGCCACGGCGTGGAGGATTTGTTGGCGGAGGGAGAGAACGCCGAGGCGGCTGTGGGACTGGCCACCCTTCCCCTGGACGGCTTCGTCTCGCTGGACGCCGGTCCCAATCCGGGGACGGTGACCACCCGCCCGCTGATATTCGAAGGAAGCCGCCTGCTGGTGAGCTTCGAGGACTCGCAAAAAGGGTCGGCCGGCGTGGACCACCACTCTTCCCTGAGGGTGGAGGTGCTGAACTCTCAAGGAGAACCGCTGGAGGGTTTCGGTCTGGAGGAGATGGATCCGGTCACCCGCACCGTCGCCGCCCAACCGGTCTCCTGGGCCGGATCGTCCGATCTGTCGGCCCTGGCCGGCCAGCCGGTTCAATTGCGTTTCCACCTGCGCAACGGCAAGTTCTATTCCTTCCGGTTTCAGTAGGATCGAGCTTGCCGTCATGGCATCTCCCGAGGAGAAAACCTCCCCCGCGGGAGTCGTTCAGAGGAATTCGTAACCAATCTTCCGACATGCATGTCGGATCGGCTCGATCAACATCGGGCTGCTCAACTCGCCGTGGAAGCCGGGTGTCTCCGGGAACGGATTGACGGCGAGGGCGCGTTCATAGAGTGCGATCACAGGCCGATTGGTGAGCGAGGAGGGGTAGTAGAGCCCATGTATGCTGCCGTAGCGTTCGTACAACGCACGCGACCAGTTCTGGGAGTAGATGGCCGGTCCGCTGACCAGTTTCATGGAACCGCCGGCTCGGACGCAGAAAGTGCCGGTCAGATCGAGCAATGACAGGTCGTTAGCCAGCTTGAATGACACCAGCCAGGGCCGCTGAAGAAATCTGTCGACGGTCCGCCGTTCTTGGAAGACTTCCGCCAGCGCAGTCGAAACATCGACGGCAAGATAGAGGATGCCGCGCGTCTGTTCTTGAGATCTCTCCGCGTCGTCGGGGTGGTGGTGATCGAAACGAGCCGAGGTCGGCCCGTAGTGTCGGAACCGGCGCCACTGGGTCGGATGGTCACCGCCGCGCCGATAGATTCGGTGTAGCGGAGTCCCGCTGCGAAGTGAGACCAAGCTCGGAGGAAGGCGCTGGAGTCTGACCGGATCTGGTCTGTTCGGAAGTTTGGCCATGGCGCCCCCTCATGCGGTTGGCGAGAAACACCACTCGCTCGGCGTCGTATCCTCCCTTCAGCCATTCCAGTGGTCGGATGGTGTGATCGATGTCCTCATCCAGGTACAGATCCAGATTCGGCAAGTGGTACCAGTTGTACACCTCAACAGGATGCAGATCACTCGGGAGCGCCTTGTTGACTCCCGCGATGTTGGACACCAACCGGTTACCCTGAAACTGGAAGTCCGGAACGTAACGGCGATGGCCGATCAGAAAGCTGTACAGCGATCGATCTCCGATCATCTGGCGAATCCGGCCCGGGCTCAGTCCGAGCCGACGGCTCGCAGCCTTGCTCGAAAGGCTCCGCGTGACGATGGCGGCATATTTGACGGTGGTCTGAGCCAGTGGATCAGGCCCCGGCTGCGGCTCCAGGACCAGACCCCCTTGACGAAGGACGTCCTGCTCCTCGACCGTCAGCTCTCGAGTGGCGTTGCCGTAGACCGTCGGTTCCATTTGTTCGAGAACGAGCATCAGGGCATGTTTCGCGGCAGATTGGACGGTGGTCTGAGCCAGTGGATCAGGCTCCGGCTGCGGTTCCAGGACCAGACAGCCTTGACGAGGGACGTCTTGCTCCACGGCCCGCATTTCCCGAGTGACGTCGCCATAGACCGTCGGCTCCATCTGTTCGAGAACGAGCATCAGAGCCTGGTTCAGCGATTCATATGAAGTTTCCCGGAAACCTCGTGCGGCGAAGTAGCTCTCGGGAAGAGATTTCATGCCGATCTCCTTGGGATGCAGATTCGAGCGCTGTTGATTTTGGCTAGTGTATACCATCGTCCCAACGGGTCGATCTTGCGAATCGGCGGTCGCGGGGAGGGCGTGTGGAATTGTCGAGCCTCCTCCGCAAACCCGGCTGTTTTCGTCCCCTCTTACAGTAACGACGCCGACCCGGAAGTGACGATCCGGCCTTGGTTGAGCAGGATCGTTCGGCTGGCTAGGCGGAGGACCGCCTCGCGGACGTGACTCACGATCAGCGTGGGGATTCGCCACTCGTCGATGACCCGCGCAATGTAGTCCAGGATGCGGTCCCGCAGGGGTTCGTCCAGCGCCGCCGTGGGTTCGTCCAGGAGCAGGAATTCCGGGTGGATCAGCAGGGCCCGGCCCAACGCCACCCGTTGCTGCTCACCGCCCGAGAGGTTACGGGGGTAGCGTTTCAGCAGGCGCTCCAGATCCAGGACCTCCACCAGCCGGTCGAAGCGGATCCCGTCCCCCGGCCTTCCATTTTGCCTGCGGCCGAAGCGGAGGTTGCTCTCCACGGTGAGGTGCGGGAACAGGCGCCGGTCCTGGAAGACGAACCCGATGCGGCGCCGCTCGGGAGGCACCATGATTCGCCGCTGCCGGTCCAGGACCACTTTGCGGCCGACTTCGATGCGTCCCTGCTGAGGTTGCTTCAGACCCGCGATCATCTCCAGAATTGTGGTTTTTCCGCTCCCGGAGGGGCCGCAGAGAGCCGTCACCAACTGGTCCGTCTCGAACTCGGCCTCAAGAAGGAACCCGGTGGAGAACCGGTGGCTGGCCCGGAAGTCAAGATAGCTCATGGCGTTCCCGTCTCCGTTCCAGGATCTCGCTGGCCGCCAGCGTGACGCAGGCCAGCAGGATGGACACCAACAGCAGGCGTTTGCTCCGGTCCCACCCGCCCGGGCTTTGCACCAGGGAATAGATGGCGGTGGGAATGGTCTGGGTCTGTCCCGGGATGTTGCCGGCCACCATGATGGTGGCGCCGAATTCGCCCAGGGTGCGGGCGAAGCCCAGCACCGAGCCGGCCACGATTCCCCGCAGGGCCAGCGGCAGGCTGACCCGGTAGAAGGTGGAGAGCCGGCTCCGGCCCAGGCTTCGAGCCGCCTCCTCCAGGCGCGTGTCCACGCTCCGGAACGAGACGCGGATCGTCCTGACCATCAGTGGAAAGCTCACGATGGCTCCCGCGGCAACCGCGGCGTACCAGGTGAAGACCACCCGCCAGCCCAGAAACTCGTCCAGCAGCCGGCCCAGGGGGCCGTTTCGCCCCATCAGGAGCAGGAGAAGATAGCCGGTGACCACCGGCGGCAATACCAGGGGAAGGTTCACCACCGTCTCCACGATCCATTTGCCGGCCGACCTCCACCGGGCCAGGAAGTAGCCCAGGCCGATGGCGAACGGCAGGCCCAGGGCCACAGAGGCGGTGGCCACCTTGAGGCTGGTGACGACGGCGTTCCACTCCGGTTCGGTCAGCATGGGCCTCCGGTTGGCGTTTTCCCCGCCGATGGTGCAATTTGCGGCCCGGCCCGCGGCGCGGACGCGATTCCGGCAGCCTGGTCTGCAAGTATCGAGAACCCGAATCGACGGAAGACCTCAGCGGATTCCGGGGAGGAGAGGTACTCGAAGAAACGCTTGGCCGCCTCGCCGGGAGATTTCAAGAGGATCAGGGGGTACACGATGGGCCGGCTCGAGGCGGTGTCGAGTTCCAGGAGTGGTTGCACCTCCTCCGAGATCCGCAGATCGGTGGCATAGACGATACCCGCCTCCGCCTCTCCCCGCTCCACGAAGAACAGGGCCTGGCGCACGTCGGAACCGCGCACCACCTTGGATTGGAGGGGCCGCCACAGGTCGAGTCTTTGCAGCGCATCCCGGGCGTAGATCCCCGCGGGGACGCCCTCGGGGTCGGCCAGGCTCAGCCGGGCGATTTTCGGATCCAACAGGTCGGACGGCTTCCGGAGCTGGAGGCCGCTCCCCGACGGGGCGATGACCACGAGCCGGTTTCCCAACAGGTCCCGCCGCCTGGAAGCCAGGCCCTCGGTGACGACCTCCTTCACCCAATGAACGTTGGCGGAGAGGAACAGATCGCCTCCGGCGCCGGCCAGGATCTGTTGAGCCAGGGTCGACGAGGCGGCGAAATTCAGGGTCACCGGCACCTGGCTCGCAGCCTCGAACCGGGTGGAGATCTCCCGGACGGCGTCCTGGGTGCTGGCCGCCGCGAAGAAGAGGATGGAAGAAGGGGTTTCTTCGCGGACGCCGCAGGCCGGCGCCGCGGCCGCGAGCAGGACCGCGGCGGCCGTGCGCAAGCGTTTCGGCAGGGAGCGTTTCGGCATGAGACGTCGCGCCGTCATTCCTGGATCCGGTCGCCGGCGCCCGCGGCCTCGTAGCCGGGCAGTTGTTGCAGGTCGTTTCGATAGGACCGGGAGCGGAGGACTTCCACGAGACTCCGGATGGGGAGCGTGGACTCCAGGTCGGCCCGGTAGCAGAGGTCGTAGCTCTCCTCCCGGACCTTGAGGAAGCGCAGGCCCCGTTCCTGCGCCGGCAGGCGGACGCAGATCCCGGCCTGGGCCCAGCCGGTCCGAATGGTCTCGCTGACGCCATGATGGTCGCGGGCCGTGCGGTGGTAGCCGGTGGGCTTCTCGCCCGATCCCAGAATCTGATCCAGGCACTGCCGGGCGGCCGAGCCTTCCTCACGGCCGACCCAGCGCAGGTTCGAGGCCAGCACTTCCCGGATGGACGCGGCCTTTTGAGCCGGGTCCAGAGCCACGCCCGCCTCCCATCGAGCCACCCGGACGAGATGGAAGTTTCCGCCCAGGACCTCGCCTGCAGCCCGGAGGTTCTCGGCATGGTCGAAATGAAGGCCGGCCGCGTGCACCAGGCCCCGTCCCAGAAGCCGGATCGCTTCCCGGCTGGAGCGGATCAGGGGAAGGACCCGGAGCCCGCAATCGGCCCCCACGTGGGAGGAGAGCAAGCCCACCGACGGGTCGCACCCGGCCACCACCAGCGTCTTCTCCGGGTTCATGGGCCGGGTCAGCTCGAGCTTGGATTCTCCATAGACGCCGTCATGCCGCAGACTGCCCGCCAGCGTCCACTCGGTGGGGAACGCGAGGGTCCTGCCGCCGACTCTCGCCCGCCAGAAACGGCCCCGTTGCCGCCGGGGCTCCCAGGCCCAATCGACCTGCTGCCCGTCGATTTCGCCCAGGCTGAAGAGTTCCTCCACCGAGCAGTCGAAGGCGCGGGCCAGGGAAAGCGCGGCCGCGGTGGAAGGAATGACCCGTCCCGTCTCGATGGCGCTGATGGCGGCCCGGGAGAGGCCGGAGCGGCGGGCCAGTTCCTGCTGAGACCAGTTCAGACGCCGTCGCCGGTGAGAGAGGCTGTTTCGCATGGATACAGAAGTATCCAATTCTGATACTAAGCTGTCAACTCACCCGTACTTCACCTGGGCTATTCTCCTTTCGTCCCCGGCAGAGGACGGCCACCATGGGGACTTCCAGGCCGCCGTCGATTTCGTAGGCCGACGCCCGCTCCAGGATGGCCTCGCGGATCCGGACCAGGTCAGCCGGTCGCTGCGCCAATAGCGTGGGACCCGTGCGGGCTGTCCCCTCCTCGAACGCCCTCAGGAGTACCGTCGCCGAAGGGAGTCGCCAGGTCAGGCGGATCGACTCGATTCGCGGCTCCCAGAACCCGGTTTCGAGGAGGATCCGGCGCGACTCCTCAGGGTCGCTGAAACGGAAGAAGGGCGGCCCGGGCGGCAGCGGGACCTCCAGGGTGCCGTAGTCCCGGATGGAGCCGTAGACCACTTCGAAGGCCCGGGACTGGTCCGGAGGCGCCCAGACCGTGTAGGCGGCCCGGCCGCCCGGGCGGAGCACGCGGTACGCCTGGGCCAGAGCCCGCTCCGGATGCTGGAAATGGAGCATCCCGAAATTGATGGCCACGGCGTCGAAGCTCCCGTCGCGGAAGTCCAGATCCTCGGCGTCTCCCAGCCGGAAGTCGAGGGCGGGGTGGAGGCGTCGGGCCCTGGACAGCATTTCACTGGAGAAGTCGACTCCAACGACCGAAGCCCCTGCCGAGACCGCCGCCGCCGCGACATGTCCGGTTCCGCAGCTCACGTCCAGGAGGCGGGTTTCCCGAGTCACGCGAAGCGCTTCCAACAGGGGCGGGACGGTCTGCCGGGTCAGGCCGGCCCAGTAGCCGGCGTAGGTCTCGACGGCCTCCTGCCATCGTCCGTGCTCGAAGTCGCGAAAGCTCGTCATATTCGATGGTTCCCGTCATCCGTCCAGGATCCGGCCGCTGCCGCCGCAGGCCCCGGTGATCTCGTCCACGGTCTCGGTCAAAATCCGTTCCACACCGGAGGAGCCGAGAGCGCGGGTGGCGCCCACGATGAGCAGCACGTTGGTGGTCCCGGGGGTGATCTTGCTGAACTCGGCCTGGCGGACGTCCAACCGGCAGATCAAGCGATTCCGGGCGTCCACGTACCCGAATTCGCCTTTTCCGAAAGATTCCGGCTCCCGGCTGCCCAAGGGAATGAAGGTCTCGTCCCCGTTCAGCAACCGGAGCTCGACCGGAGGGGAGAGCCGGTCCAGATCGTGAGCTCCCAGGGAACAGATCCATTTGAGACTCACCAGGTTGTAGGTGTCCACCAGGTTGTTGATGGTGGGTATGGAGCCCCGCTTCAGGGCCAATTGCACCAGCCTTTCGCAGGACGGCTGCAGTTTTCGGGGGTTGACTCCCACCGCTCGGAAGATGGAGTGCAGTTCCACCACCTGGCCCGTCTCCCGGACCGACCGGGGAGTGGAAAATCGGGCGCGGAGAACCTCCGCGGCCCGGAGAACCCGTTCCGGAAAGTCGGGCGGTGAGGGCTGGATCGCGACCCCCCGGAAGAGGAGGGCACGAGAGTGGAGACCCATTTTCCGGCAGGACGGGGAGACGGTGAAGAAATCCATCGTGGATGGATCCGAAGCCTGGACGAGCCGGGTCGCCGTGTCAATCTGCGGGCCGGTTTGACTCACGGCCCGTGCCGCCGTAGTAGACTGACCCGGGAATATGAACAACGAACGATCCGGCGACGGCATCGGTCTGGCGTCCAGCGTGTTCCAGGTGAAGCCCTCCCAGATTCGGGAGCTGGGGGAAGTGGCCTTCACCATGGAGGGTGTGCTCCGGCTCCAATTCGGCGAGTCGGACATGCCCACGCCCGATTTCATCAAGGAGGCGGCAAGCCGGGCCATGGCGGAGGGCTACACGTTCTATTCCGAGAATGCGGGACTGCCCAGTCTCAGGGAGGCCCTGGCCGAAAAGTATCTCGAGCTCCATGAGGTTCGTCTCGACCCGGCCTCCGAGATCCTGGTGACGGCTTCCGGAGTCCAGGCCCTCAACCTGTCGATCCGGTGCCTCGTGAATCCGGGGGACGAGGCGCTGCTCCTGACCCCCAACTGGCCCAACGCGGCGGCTATCGTCAGCCTCTTCAACGGCAACCCCCGGGAAGTACCGTTTCTGGAGCGGGAGGGACGATTCGTCCCCGATTTCGACGCTCTGGAGTCTGCACTGACGCCTCGGACCCGGCTGCTCATCTACAGTTCGCCCTCCAATCCCCTGGGCTGGGTGGCGTCGCCGAAAGACCAGCGGCGATTGCTGGATTTCTGCCGCCGCAACGGATTGTGGCTGCTGGCCGACGAGGTCTACGAACGGATCTACTACCAGGGCGGGGCGGCTCCCTCGATCCTGCGGATCGCCGACCGGTCCGACGCGGTGGTGGTGGTCCAATCCTTCTCCAAGAGCTACTGCATGACGGGCTGGCGGCTGGGATGGGTGGTCTCACGCCGGGACCTCATTTTCAAAGGCGCCGAGATCAACGAGTTCATCGTTTCCCACGCCGCTTCCATGATCCAGCGGGCCGGCGAACTGGCGCTCCGCCACCGGGACGATGGGATCCCGCAGATGGTGGAAAAGTTCAGGAAGCGCAACCAGTACTGTTTCCAGGCCCTGGCCTCCCTGGACTCGGTCTCGGTGCTGCAACCGGCAGGGGCCTTCTACGTGTTTCCCGCCGTCGAGGGACTGGAGGATTCCTTCGCCTTCGCCATGGCGCTTCTCCGCAAGTGCAAGGTGGCGGTGGCTCCGGGCGTGGCCTTCGGCCGGGGCGGCGGCGGATCCTTCCGCATCTGCACGGCGCCCGGCTTTTCCGTCCTGGAGCCGGCCATGGAGCGGATCTGCCGTTTCCTCGAGAGCGGCGATTGGTAACCGGGACTCTTGCTCAGTCGACGCGTCCCACTTCCTCGGCGATGTCCACCACGGCGGCTCCCGGCTCGGACACCGGCGCCGTGGGGCTGAGGGGTGCGATCCGGGCGGCATCCTGCTTCGTCGGCTCCAGAATCCGCAACGTCCGCCAGCGGCCGGATTCGAACCGGTAGGCCATGGTCACGCCCAGAACGATGATGTACACCGTCGCGGCCACCCAGGGACCCACCGATTCGAGTTGGGGATAGTACCGGGTCATGAGCCACCCGCCGACGAGTATGAAGCCCCAGTTGTAGAGGATGGTGACGGCGCTGGGCCAGAGCGTGTCGCCGGCGCCCCGGAGGGCGCCCGTGTAGATGATCCCGAAGGCGTCGAAGGCCTGGAATATGGCGGCGCAGATCATGAGGGTGGCTCCGATCTCCACGATCTGCCGGGCCTCGGCAGGGTCCAGATGGAGTCCGCCCACGAAGATGGACACCAGCTCATACCGGAAGAGATAGAAGATGACTCCGAACAGGGTCATGTAGATCAGGCCCACCAGGACTCCCAGGCGGGCCCGGGCGGCCGCCACGTCGGGCCGGTCCGCACCCTGGTAGTTGCCCACCAGCGTGGTCACCGCCACCGACAGGCCCAGGGCCGGCATGAAGCTGAGGTGGATGTAGGTGATGGAGATCCACCCCGCGGTCTGGTGATACGTCCCGAAGACCCCCACCAGCCGGGTCATGAAGATGGACCAGCAGGCCATTTCGTTTCCCACCTGGACGCCTGCCGGGACTCCGATTCGGAGCAGGTCCAGGATGGGGCCCTTCTGCGGTCTCCATTGCCGCCGGCTCCGCAACTCCCGGTTCATGGAGGGACCCAGGAACAGGATCACGGGGATCACCGATTCCACCAGCGTGCCGGCGATGGTTCCCAGGGCGGCGCCCGTCAGTCCCAGGGCGGGCAGGCCCGGGATGCCGGGCAGGCCCCAGCCGGGCGCGCCCAGATGTCCGAAGATGAGCGCGTAGTTCACCGCGACGTTGGTCACGTTCCCGCAGATGGCCGACACCGTGGCCACCTTGGGTCTTTGCAGGCCAAAGAAATAGTGGTGCAGGGCCCGGCTGATGAGGAGCAGGATCGATCCGGCCAGGAGAATCTGCGCATATTGGGTCTCCAGGCCGATCAAGGTGTCCAACTGCTCCATTTCCGCTTGCGCCGCCACGAGATCGGCTCCCGAAGCGTTTTCCAACCCACGTTGAATCTGGTCCCGTTGAGCGGAGTGGATCAGCGGGAAGAGATACTGGAGCAACAGGGCGTAGGGAAGCATCAGCGCCACCCACATCCCGGCGCTGAGCCAGAGCGAGGCCCAGCCGTAACGGGGGGCGTCCAGGGCGCGTTTCGCTCCCAAGGACTGGCTGACGAAGGTGTTGACCACCGTCAACAGACCCAGCGTGAAGGCGATGGGCGTAAACGCCCAGACGCCGCCATTGCCTTGGGCGGCCACCTCCACCGGCCCCACCTGCCCCACCATGAGCTTGTCGGCGAACTGCATCACCGTGTAGCTGGTCATGGTCATGACCGTGGGCCAGGCGATGGTCCAGAGCTCAAGCAGGGGCTGGACTGACGGAGAAGGACTGTCGGGCGTTTTCGTCATGAGGAAATCTATACGGGACGGGCGCCGAATCGAAGCCGATAGTCTAACAGCACAGGGAACCAGGAGGGACGATTTCCAATCGCCCGGTCTTGCACGCGTCCCCCGGCAACTCAGGAATCGGCGGTTAGGAAACCGCCGCCCCGAGCGGAAGGGTGATTTCCCAATCGCCCGGTCTTGCACGCGTCCGCCTGCAACTCGGGAATCGGCGGTTGGGAAACCGCCGCCCCGGTGCGGCGGCTGGAAAGCCGCCGAGCCAAAATGGTAGAGTTCGTGGCCGCAACGCCATGGACATCACAGGACAGAGCGGGCTGACCCTCATCGACTGGCTGATCGTCGTCACTTACGCCTCGTCGACCATCGGCCTGGGCTACTACTTCTCGCGCCGGCAGCGAAGCACCAGCGAATACTTCGTGGGCAGCGGGGCCATGAATCCGCTGCTGGTGGGCATCTCCCTTTTCGCCACGCTGCTGAGCACCATCTCCTATCTCTCCATGCCGGGAGAGACCATCGCCAAGGGGCCCGTGGCCACGGTGGCCAACCTCTGCTCCTATCCCATCGCTTTTCTGGTCGTCTCGGGCCTGTTCCTGCACCTCTACATGCGGCAGCGGGTCACGAGCGCCTACGAGTTGCTGGAGGAACGGCTCGGCCTGGGGATCCGTCTGCTGGGGTCGGTCCTGTTCATCCTCATGCGGCTGGTCTGGATGTCCCTGCTGGTCTACATCGCGGCCAAGGCCATGACGACCATGTTGGGCGTGGGGGACGAATGGATCCCGCTGGTGGTGCTGGTCACCGGTTTCGTTTCGGTGATCTACACCTCTCTGGGAGGCCTGGGGGCGGTGGTCATCACCGACTTCCTCCAGTTCACCCTGCTGTTCGGCGGGGCCTGGCTGGTGATCGGGCTGGTGACCTACGAACTGGGAGGATTCACCTGGTTCCCCACCAGTTGGCAACCCACCTGGGATACGCAACCTCTGTTCAGTTTCGATCCCAGGATGCGGGTGACGGTCCTGGGCACCATTCTTAGCGCCAGCCTCTGGCAGATCTGCACGGCCGGAGGCGACCAGGTGTCGGTCCAGCGATTCATGGCCACCCGGGACGCACGCGCCGCCAAGAAGGCCTACCTGACGCAGATGGGAGCCGGCACGCTTGTGGCCTTCACCCTGGTCCTGGTGGGATTCGCGCTCTTGGGCTACTTCCAGCAGAGGCCCGACGAGCTTGCCGGTCTGAGTCTGACCACGGACGGAGATCGGATCTTCCCCCGCTTCGTCGCCTTTCACCTGCCGCCGGGAGTCACCGGCCTCGTGGTTTCGGCCATGTTCGCCGCCGCCATGTCCAGCATCGATTCGGGAGTGAACTCCATTACCGCGGTGATCATGACCGACTTCCTGGACCGGTTCGGACTGAAGCCCAAGACGGAGAAGGGGCACGTCCGGTCGGCCCAGATGCTGGCCCTCACCGTGGGGGCCATCGTCGTGGTCGGGAGCACCTTCATCGGCCAGGTTCCGGGAAACTTCACGGCCATGACCCAGCGCACCACCAACCTGCTGGTGACTCCCATCTTCGGCCTCTTCTTCTTCGCCATGTTCGTTCCTTTCGCCCGGGCCGCCGGAGTGATCGTGGGCACCATCTACGGGGTCACCACGGCCGTCCTCGTCGCATTCTCCGGAAGCTTCTACGAAGTGATCGCCGCGGGGACCGGCTTGGACACCACCGCCATCAGCTTCCAGTGGATCTCTCCGGCCGCACTGGGGGCGAACCTGACCGCGGGCCTCGTGGCCTGCAGGTTCATGAAGCCGGAGGACTCCCGGCAGCGAATCCTCCTGAAGATGGCCGTCTGTCTGATTCCTCTCCTGGCATTGGCCGGACTCATACTGGGATATCCCTGGATCGACAACGCCCCGGCTCCATAGTCACGGCCCGCATCGGGAGACACGAGAAATGGGCAAGACCTACCGGGCCGCGATCATCGGCGTCGGAGCCATCGCCGACATACACGCCATGGCCATGGGCGATCTGGAGCACGTGGACCTCGTGGCCGGTTCCTGCCGGACCGAGGCCAAGGGCAAGGCCTTCGCACAACGGTTCGGCTGCCGCTGGTACCGGGACTACCAGGAGCTCCTGGACCAGGCCCGGCCCGACTTCGTCTCCATCGCCACACCCAGCGGGTTTCACCTGGAGCCGCTGGAGGCGTGCGCCCGGCGCGGCGTCCATGTCCTTTGCGAGAAGCCCCTGGAAATCACCGTCGCGCGCGTGGACCGGATGATCCGGGTGGCCCGGGAGAGCGGGATCCGTCTGGGAGGCATATTCCCCCAGCGCTTCAACCCGGTGCTGCGGGAGGTTCACGGAGCCGCCTCCCAGGGCCGGTTCGGCGATCTGGCGGTGGTCAACGCCTATGTGCCCTGGTGGCGTGACGACGCCTACTACGCGCCCGATCGCTGGCAGGGGACGCTGGCACTGGACGGCGGCGGCGCCATGATGAACCAGTCCATTCACGGCGTCGACGCGGCCCAGTGGCTGGCCTCGGCCGCCATCCCGGATCTTCCGCCCGGCGTCAATCCGGTTCGAGAGATCTTCGCCTTCACCGCCAAGCGGGGTCACGATCCGGACCTGATCGAGGTGGAGGACACGGCGGTGGCCGTCATGCGTCTTCGTGGCGGGGCACTGGGCCAGTTGCTGGGGGCCACCTCCATGTTTCCCGGTTCGCTGAAGCGGCTTCAGTTGGCGGGGAGGGGCGGGACCGCGGAAGTGCTGGAGGACGAGCTCGTCACCTGGGCCTTCAGCCGGGAGCAGGCCGGGGACGACGGCGTGCGCCGGCGTTTTTCCCAGGAAACCCGCAGCGGCGGGGGAGCCGCCGATCCCATGGCCATCGACTACAGCCTCCACACCGGGAACATCCGCGGCTTCGTCAACTGGCTGGAGGGGGACGAGGACTTCATGCTGGACGGATCCGAGTCCCGAAAGGCGGTGGCCATCATCGAAGCCATCTACGAATCGGCCCGGACCGGCCGTGTCGCGGCCGTAGGGAGCTGAGCGCGAAAAAGGGTCAGGCGGTCAACGATTCGACGGCCCGGAGCAGCCCCTTGATGTAGCCGGTGGCGTAGGCGCGCCCCCGGTGCGACCAGAGGGTGTCGCCGGGCATCTCGGGGACGTGATCGTCGATGATGAATCCTTCGAACCCCATCTCCACCAGCAGTTTCATGACCTCCACCACGTCCACGTCCCCCTCGTCGATGAAGGTCTCGGTGATGCAGGGCACGGCTCCCCGGACGTTTCGAAAGTGGACGTATGCGATCCGGCCCCGCGCGCCGAAATAGCGCAGGCCCGCGAACATCTCGTCCACACCCATCTCCGCCCAGGTCCCCATGCAGAAGTCCAGCTTGTGGTTGGGTTCGGGGGCGATCGTCTCCATGGCGCGCCGGAAGCCCTTGAGGTTCCTGAAGATCCGGGCCACCCCTCCCAGGGAGTCCACGGGCGGGTCGTCGGGATGGAGCGCCAGGGTGACCCCCGCCTCCTGCGCGGTGGGCAGGACCGCCCGGATGAAGTACTCGTAGTTGTCCCAGAGTTCCGCGTCGGAGTATTCCCGGTCGAAGCTCAAAGGAGCGCTTCGGCCCAGCTCGTGGTCGTAGACGCTGGTCCGGGCGCCGCCCCGGGCCGGCTCGCTCTTGGAGGTGCGCCAGACGCTGTTGGCCATCCAGTGGTAGCCGAGTATGGGGATCCCCGCGCGGCCCAGGTTGCGGATCGTCTCCTGGTAGTTCTCGATCTCCCGGTCCCGTCCCGGAAGACCCAGAATGCACCGCTGGTAGAAATGGAGGGGGGTGTTCTCGATGCCCTCCAGCCGCAGGCCGTACGACTCGATCCGGGTCCGCAGTTGCAGAAGTTCCAGGTAGTCCCAGTGGGTGGGGGCCTCTTCGTCTCCCGGCTTGCTCCAGTAGGTGGACCCGATGGGACTGGAACCGAAAGGAGTCCGCCCGGTGAGATTGGGCGTGTTGAGGATGATGCCGCTGCAACCCAGTTGGGCCGCGAAGGTCAGTATGTCGTCGCTGGGGTCCCGGATGCTGCCGGCCGCCACCCGAATTCGTCTCGCCATGGCGTGACCCTATTCCGACGGGAGCGGCGGTGTCCCAACCGCCGATTCTTGGAACGGCGGTTTCCCAACCGCCGATTCCGGAACAATCTGCCCGAAGTGCAGCCCGCCGACCTCTCCGTGGCGCCAGACGCCCACGTACTGATCGTCGTAGAAGAGGACCCGCGCCGTAAAGGTGCCCAAGCCCGGGATGGCGACCTCCGTCAGGCTCAGGACCGGCGTGTCCCCGGCCCACTCCATCCGCACCGGCACCGGCACCGTGACGTCGCGGCTCCCATACTGGATCCGGGCCTGAAAGACCCAGATATCACCGCCCAGCTTCGAGACCTTGGCAACTTCGTACCTTTCCTTCCGCAGTTCCGAGCCTTCGCCGACGGTGAAGAATCCCTCCAGCACGACTCCCGACATGGATTGCCGGAATGCTTCTTCCCGCGCCTCCCGCTCCGCCTCGGTTGCGGGGTTTCCGCCTCCGCAACCCGGCAGAGCCGCCGCCAGGAAGACCAAAGAAGCCTTCAGGAAAGTAGAACGGGGAAGCATAAGAGACGCTCCGGTCTGCGGATCAGAACGGCAATGATAGCAGCCGGCTGGAAGAATCGCTGGCTACGCGGCGATCACTACGAATCTCCGGCTCGGGGCCATGCCGGGCAACGTGCGCCTTGACCGTGGAGAAGGTGGGCTTTCCCGACCCGGTGTCGTCAACGTGTCGCAACTGCGGACCGTCGACAGGAGCCGGTTGGGCCGGCGTGCCGGTCGGCTATCCCGAGCGAGAGTCCAAGGCGTTCCGGATGGACTGGGCCTCCTGTTGGGAACGGACCCGCCGAATCAGGTTGACAATGCTCCCTATTCCCGGGGGTGCAAGCCCAGGGACTCGAAGAAGGCCTTCACTTCCTTCATCTGCTCGTCGGTGTACGATTTCATTGGAGCCCGCAGGTGCCGCTTCGCGAGCCCGAAGTGCTCCAGCGCCCCGTGGAAGAAGGGGAGGCTGAAGTTTTCGATGATGGGCACGTCGTAATTCTTCGACATCTCGTAGCATTTCTCCAGGTTCCCGGCCTGGTAGGCCTCCCAGAACTCCTTGGCGATCCAGGGGGCGATGATGGCGTAGATGTCGAAGTAGGTCTTGGCGCCATAGGGAGCGGCGGCCAGGAAGCGGTAGATGCTGCCGCCGCTGTAGACGCGGAGCCGGTCCGCGAACTTGGCTTCCAGGAAGATGTATTCCCGGATGTCGTGCTCCTTCATGGCCACCACGGAGTCGATCTCCAGGAGCTTGCGCCAGGTCTTGTCCTTGAGGCCCACGTTCTTGACCGAGAGTGCCATGCGCGTGTTGGCGGCGGCGGTCCGGAAGTACTCGACGATGTCCTCCTCCGCCATCCTCGGCGCCAGCACCTCGACGGCGTCGGCCCCCAACCCCTCGGCGTACCGCAGGTAGTCGATCAACCGGGAATTCCAGAAATTGTTGGTGCAGACGATGCTGATGCCGTGATCGCCCACCGCCTCCACGAAGGTCCGGGTCACGGCCTTGACCTCGTCGTAGGAGATCCAGTCGTACTTGGTGTTCCCGCCCGTCATGTTGAAGATCCGGACGTCGTATCTCATGGCGTTGGAGATCATCTTGCGGATGGCGCCGTGATCCACGTTCCCTTCCGCGTCGAAGGGCAGCACCAGGGAGAAGATGGGTCCCTCCAGGTGCTCCATGACCTGCCGGGGGGTCAGCGGCTTCTTGATCTTGCCGGGAGCCGCCGGCAGGGAGGGCGTGAGGATCACTGTTGCCAGAACCAGGGGCAGGAACGGAGCCTTCAAAGAGGACATGAGAGCAACCTCCGGTTGGAAACCACGGAAAGGCGGGAGCCGTCTCCCGCGCTGGCCTCATGGTACAGCGTCCACCGCCGGTTGTCTCCAGGAGAGCAGGAGGGGGGACAGTCTTGTCCCCCCTGGTTCCCTTCCTCCGGTGGCAACCTCTTGCGCAATGGATGCCGGCCACAAGGGCTGCCCCTACGGTTTTTCGGTCCTGCTAGACTTGTTCAAACCATGAGAAACAGGCGTCGCAGCGACGGGCGATCCGATGGCCTGGTCCCCCTCGAGAGCCTTCCCATAGAAGAGATCGGCACCGTTCCCGAACTGTTGCGAGCCATGTCCCGGACCGCCTTCGGGGGGCGGAACCTGGGAGAGGCTTTCCAGGTCCTCCTGGAGATGATCCGCGACCGGGGTTGCCGCGTGGTCCTGACCGTTTCCGGGGCCATGACCGTGGCCAAGCAGGGACGGATCATCTGCCGGATGCTGGACCGGGGTTGGGTGGATGCCGTGGTCGCCACCGGCGCCCTCATCGCCCACGGGCTCACCGAGTCGCTGGGACTCGTCCACTACCGCTGCGAGAGCCGCCATTCCGACGAGTATCTCTACCGCCGGGGCTACAACCGGATCTACGACACTCTGGAGATGGAGCGGAACCTGGACGACGTGGAGGAACTCCTCCATTCGGTCCTGACCCGGGAGGAGCCGGAAGGCGGAACCTGGTCGTCAGCCGGCCTCTGCCGGGCGCTGGGACGGCGGCTGAGCGAGGATGACCGGGGTCCGGGGATTCTCGGCAGCGCCTTCCGCAGTGGAGTCCCGGTCTTCATTCCCGCCTTTACCGACAGCGAAATCGGACTGGACCTGGCCAACTGGGCCATGGAAAGGGAGATGCCGGCCACACGGGAGGGCCGGGAAGCGGCTGAACCGGATGAGATCTTCCGGGCGGTTCCTCCCTTCAATCCGTTCCTGGACCTGCAGGAATATGCCCGGTTCGCCGCCGCCGCGCCGCGATTGGGGATCTTCACCATCGGCGGAGGAGTCCCCCGCAACTGGGCGCAGCAGGTGGGCCCCTACTTCGAGGTGGCCGTGAACCGCCTGGGAATCCGCCGTCCGCCGCCCCGCTTCCGCTATGGCGTCCGCATCTGTCCGGAGCCGGATCATTGGGGCGGGCTCTCGGGCTGCAGCTATGCGGAGGGGGTCAGCTGGGGTAAATTCGTCTCTCCCGAGGAGGGCGGACGCTACGCCGAGGTCCACGCCGACGCGACCCTGGTCTGGCCGCTGTTGATGAGGGGACTTCTGGAGGAGTTGGGTGACGCCGGCGTCGCCCCAGCGAATCGAGGTGAATCATGAGTTCGATTCTTGAGCGAATTGCGGCGGCGGATGCCGCTCGGAGGCGGATCATCAATGCCAACCGGGGACTGTCGGCTGCTCAGGCCGCCTTCAAGGGGCCGGGCGGCTGGTCGGTCCAGGCGCACATCGAGCACCTGGTCCTGTCGGAGCAAAGGGGGGTCCAGCGAATCTGGCTGGCGGCCGAAGGCTTGCGCCGGGGCGTCCCCCTCCACGCGGGCGAAGCAGTGCACCGCGGTCTCCCCATCGAAGAGGTGATCGCCAAGACCTGGAAGCCCAAGGAGAAGGCCATGGTCGAAACCGACCCGGTGGGGGAGGGACCCCTCTCCTATTGGATCGCCCGTTACGAAGCCTGCCAGACCACCCTGGAGCAGATCCCCCAGGTCCTGTCGGGACTGGACCCGGCCCAGGCGCTGGACCTGCACTACCTGTCGGGGCCCCTGGACGCCTACCAGCGGTTGGAATTCCTCCGGTTCCACACCGACCGCCACTACGACCAGGTCGAACGGCTGAAGCAGGCCGAGGGGTTTCCGGTCCGGTAATTCGGACCCGAGTTCAGAGACCCTCCGTTTCCCAGCCCTTGCGGTAGGGACGGCGCAGGTACTGGTCCGCCTCGGGGACTCCGGCTGCCGTCAGATTGGCGCTGTCCCATTTCAACGTCTTGCCGGTTCGGAAGGCCACGTTCCCCAACAGCACCGTTTCGGTCAGGGGTCCCGAGTACGAAAAGTCGGTGGAAGCCGTGTCCTTCCCCAGAATGGCGTTGACCCACTGGGTGTAGTGACTCTCGTCCGGCTGGGTGGGGAAGACGGTGTCGGCGAAACGTTCCATGGGAAACAGGATCGGCGTTTGGCCCCCGGCCATCAGCAGGTTCCCCTTCTCGCCGATCAGGAGATTCCCGTTGGCCCAGCCGGGCCAGTCGTCGGGTGCGCCGTAGAGCTGGCGAGGCGGCCGCATCCCCGCTTCGTACCAGGTCAGGGGCAGGGTCGGCGTCGTGTACCGGGTTCCCGGAAACTCGTAGTGGACGATGGACCAGCGGGGAGCGCTCTCAGGCAGAGGATCGGTGCCCTCCGCCCGGACGGAGGACGGAGGCCCCAACTCCAGGGCGTTGATGGCGGGATCGATGAGGTGGCAGCCCATGTCCCCCAGAGCGCCGGTGCCGAAATCCCACCAGCCCCGCCAGTGAAAGGGATGGTAGACGTCTCCGTCCACATACGGCCTTTCGGGCGCCACGCCCAGCCACAGGTCCCAGTGAACATGGCCGGGCACCGGGTCGCTCCCCGACGGACGTTGTATTTCCTGTTTCCAGTAGGTCCCGGGACGGTTGGTCCAGACGTGCGCTTCCCGAACCTTTCCGATGACCCCGTCGCGGACCACTTGGACCCCCGTCCTCAAGGGGGCCAGGGAGTGATGCTGGATGCCCATCTGGGTCACGACGCCCTTCTCCTTGGCCAATCGAGTGAGGGCGCGCGCCTCGTGGACCGAGTGGGTCAGGGGCTTTTGCGTGTACACGTGCTTGCCCAGGGACATGGCCTGGTAGGCGATGGGTGCGTGCATGTGGTCGGGGGTGGAGATGGTCAGGGCGTCGATGTCCTTCTGCTCCAGGAGCTTGCGCCAATCCGTGTATTTCCTGGCGCCGGGATAGCGCTGGGCGGCCCGTTCCAGCCGCCGCTCGTCGACGTCGCAGATGGCCACCACGTCGTGGCCCAGGGCACACTCCCCCAGGTCGGTCCAACCCTTTCCGCCCACGCCGACGCCGGCCAGGCGGAGCCGGGAATGGGAAGATCTCGCCCGGATGATGGCCGGACCCGCCGCCGCGGCCAGGCTTCCCACCCCCAGGCGCTTCAGGAATGCCCGTCGATTCGATTGCTCCTTCATGGCCCGTCTTTCCTCCCTCGAACGGTTCGGCGATGTCCCTGTCCAGTCTACTACGATGCCCGGCCAATCTCCTCCGCCCGGGCCGGGACGAGGTTTGACAACGCCCGGGTCGAAGCCACTTTTGGAAACCCAGGCTTGAGTTTCCGGCCCGGGAACTGGAACATTAAAGAGGCGGTGGCGTAGGAGCGGCGATTTGGAATATCTGATTCCCAGCGAGTGGTTCGACGGACTGTCCCAGTGGATGCTGCTGTTGCTCGCGGCGGCGTCCGTGGCGGTGTTGGCCAAAGCGGCCGACCTGGTGGTGGAGGGCGCCTCGGGCATCGCCCAGGGCTTGGGCGTTCCCAAGGTGGTGGTGGGGGCCACCATCGTCTCTCTGGGGACGACCAGTCCCGAATGTGCCGTATCGGTGGTGGCGGCCTGGTCCGGCGAGCCGGGCCTGGCGCTGGGAAACGCCGTCGGCTCCATCATCGTCGACTCGGGCCTGATCTTCGGCCTGGGATGCCTTCTGTCCCGGCTTCCGGCGGACCGGTTCATCCTCAACCGGCAGGGTTGGGTCCAATTCGGCTCCGGTCTGTTGCTCGTGCTCGTCTGCTGGGGTGTCTACAAGATCGCCGGAAACGAGGCCGTCATCGACCGCTCCATGGGGTTCTTTTTCGTGGCGCTTCTGGCGGCCTACCTCGTTTTTTCGGTCCGCTGGAGCCGGGGCCATCCCGAGCTGGCCGCCCAGATGGGCAGCGAGGCGGGCGACGTGACCCATGGCACGCTCCAGCTTTGGCTGAGCGTGCTGGCCGGCCTGGTGCTGGTTCTGCTCTCGAGCCGGGTCCTCATCTGCAGCGTCATCGAGTTGGCCGAGAACCACTGGTTCATCCCCAAGGTGGTGATCGCCGCCACCCTGGTCGCCTTCGGGACGTCGCTTCCCGAGTTGGTGATCGGCATGGCCAGCATCTACCGGGGGCACAACGAGTTGCTGGTGGGGAACATCATCGGCGCGGACGTGCTGAACGTCCTGTTCGTGGTGGGGTTCTCGGCCGTAGCGGCCCCGTTGCCGGTGGTGGAGGCAGGCGCCTCATTGCCCCAGATCCTCCTCTACGTCCACCTGCCCTTCATGTTGGGGATCCTGGTCCTGTTTCGCGTCTTCATCTTCCGGGCGTCCTCCAGGGGCTGGTTCCAGAGATGGTACGGCGTCCCGCTGCTGCTCATTTACGGGGTCTACCTGGTAACGCAGATCTCGTTGGGAACGCTGGGCGAGTAACCGTCGAGGCCGCTTAGCCCCAGACCTGCCGGTAGCGGAAACAACCGGTGACGTGATCGTTCACCATGCCGGCGGCCTGCATGAAGGCGTAGCAGATGGTGGGTCCGACGAAGCGAAACCCCCGCTTTGTGAGGGATCGGCTCATGGCGCCGGATTCCCGGGTGCTGGCCGGGATCCGGTCCTGGTTCTCAAACGAATTGACGCGCGTCCGCCCACCCGTGAACTGCCAGATGTACCGGTCGAATGTCCCGAACTCTTCCTGGACCGCCAGAAAACTGCGGGCATTCCCCACCGTGGCGACCACCTTGAGCCGGTTGCGAATGATCCCCCGGTCCTGGAGCAGGCGGGCGATCTTCCTCTCGTCGTAACGGCAGATCCGCCGCGGATCGAATCCATCGAATGCGGTCCGAAAGTTCTCCCTCTTCTTGAGAATCGTCAACCAGCTCAATCCCGCCTGAAAGGCGTCCAGGACCAGGAACTCGAACAACTTCCGGTCGTCGTGAACCGGAACTCCCCATTCCCGGTCGTGGTACTCGGCAAGGAGCGGATGCCCCGCCGCCCACTGGCACCGCGCTAGGTCACCGGCCGCTGTCTCAATCCTCATCCTTGATTCTCCAGCCCGGGAATGGTATCCAAATCATGGTATTCCATCCATCCGGAACAGGAGGTGAAACCGTGAACAGACGAAATTTTCTCGGAGCGAGTTTGGCCGGCGGAGCCGCGATCGGTTCGGCCGCTGCAGCCGGTTTGGGCGGCCGCAAGCGGGTTTCGGCCAATGACAAGGTGACCGTGGCCATGATGGGTGTCCGGGGCCGCGGTCCCGTCCTGACCCGGTATTTCGGCGAGATGCCCGACGTGGATCTGGCCTACATCTGCGACGTGGACCAGAACGTGGTGGGTCCTGCCTTCAAGATCGCGGAGGAGACCCAGAGGAAACGTCCCAAGATGGAGGAGGACATCCGGCGGGTCCTGGACGACAAGTCGGTGGACGCCGTGGTCATCGCCACCCCCATCCATTGGCACTCTCCCGGAACCATCCTCTGCTGTGAAGCCGGCAAGGACGTCTACGTGGAAAAACCGGTCTCCCACAACGTCCGCGAGGGCCGCCTCATGGTGGAGGCGGCGCGCAAATACGATCGCGTCGTGCAGGTGGGGACCCAATCCAGGAGCCGGCCCAACACCCACCGCTTCATCGATTACGTCCATTCGGGCAAGATCGGCAAGGTGCTCATGGCCAAGGTCTGGAACACCCAGAAGCGCCGCAACATCGGCCACAAGGAGGACGAGCCGGTCCCGTCCGGCATCAACTACGATCTCTGGAACGGTCCCATCCCGGTGCTCCCCTTCAACCGGAACCATTACAGCGGGACGGTCAATTGGCACTGGCACTATGGCTGTGGAGACCTGGGAAACGACGGTGTCCACTGGATCGACGTGGCGCGTTGGGTCATGAAGGCGGGTCTGCCGAAACACGTCACCGGGGCCGGCCGCAAGCTCTACTTCGACGACGACCAGCAGACGCCCGACACCCAGACCGTCGTCTTCGACTACGAGGATACGGTCATCCAGTACGAGATGCGGCTCTGGAACCCTTACAAGATGAACAATGGCCAGAACGGCGTGGAAGTCTACGGCACCGAAGGCAAGGCGGTCGCTGGCTACTTCGACGGACACCGCACGTACGGCTTCCGCGTCTACGATTCCAAGCACCGGTTGGTTCGGCAGGAACTGGCCGAAGTCAGGCGCGGCCGGGAACACTACGTCAACTTCATCGACTGTATCCGGACTCGTGAAACGCCCAATTGCGACGCGGAGGTGGGGCATCTGTCCACATCGCTCTGCCACCTGGGGAACATCGCGGCCCGGACCCGGGGCAGCTTCTCATTCGATCCCGCCACCGAGACCATCACGGACGACCCGGAGGCCAACGCCCTGTTGACCCGGGAGTACCGCGATCACTGGTCGACCCGGTTGGTGACTTAGCCCGGCGGACGCAGCGTCTCAGCGGGCGGACAGATCGGCGCAGACGATCGACCGGTTGTTCCGGGCGTAGATGGACCGGTTGGCGAACGCGGGGTGCGACCAGACGGTGAGGCGCCTCCGGACGGGAACCACCGGTTCGATCAGGGTGGTCCGGCTCGTCTCCTGGTACCCTTCGGGCGAGAGCCGGGCGAAGATCATCTCACCCTGCTCGTTGAGGATGATGAACCGGTTCTGGTGGCGGACCAGGAAGGCGTTCCACCAGCGTCCCTTTCCCGTGGCTTTCAGTGTCTCCCACACCCGCTGTCCCGTCAGCGCGTCCAGGCAGCGAAGCTGACCGTAGCTGTCCACACCGTAGAGATGCCCCCGGTCCAGGACCGGCGTGCACATGAGGGAGTGCAGGCCGTCGGTCTCGATCTCGCTGGTGCTCCTGCCCTTCCAAAGGAGCGCTGCCGAAGGCCGATCGGCGCCGGTGCGCATCATGAGAGGCCCGTCGTAGAAGGCGCTCACGAACAGGAGGTTCCGGTCGGGATCGAAAATGGGGGTGGCCAGGGTGAGCCCGTTGCGGACGGGGAACTCCCGGCTCCAGTAGGTTTGTCCCGTCTCCGGATCGAGGCCGTAGAGTCCTTTTGGATTCCAGATGATGAGCTGGCGGGCGCCGCCGAACTCAAAGATGACCGGGGCCGAGTAGCCCGGTTCGTCGGCTTCCAGTGATCGCCAGATCTCGCGGCCGGTCTCCTTGTCCAGGGCCATGACGCAGCGGTTCTCGCTCCCTCCGGCGATCACGATGAGCTTTTGGCCGTCCACCAGAGGGGCGGCGGAAAATCCCCAGACGGGCGGCTGGGCGCCGAAATCCCGGATGTAGTTCCGGGACCACTGGACCTCGCCGGTGGCGGCGTCCAGGCAGATGAGGTCACCCATGGCCCCCAGTGTGTAGACCTTGCCCTGATCCACGGTGGGAGTGGTGCGAGGCCCTTGCGGGTAGGAGATCTCGTAGTCGCAGGCGTATTCGTGCTTCCAGAGAGTGGCTCCGGTCCCGGCGTCCAGGCAGAGCACCCGCTCCCGGTTGCCGTCCGAAGACCGGTCCTCCGAGGCCGGCACCAGGTCGGTGACGTAGAGCCGGTTCCCCACCACCGCCGGACCGGCATAGCCCTGGCCGATCTCCATCCGCCATTTGAAGTTCAACCGCTCAGGGAGTTCGGAGACGATCCCGCTCTCCCGCCAGACTCCATCCCGATTCGGCCCCCTCCATTGGGGCCAGTCCTCGCCTTGAGCGACTTGCGGGATCAACACCGCCCAGATCAGACATGAGCAGATCAGAAGAGGGCGGAGGACGCGGGATGCGAGCCGGAACGAGCCGATGATGTGATTCTTCATGGTGGGGACCTCAGTTGAGAGATTCGAGGTCAAAGAGTATGCCGGGAAAGCGTTTCCCGCAAGGGCGGAGCGGCGACATTCCTGTCGCCGTCCCGGGGGGGTTAGGGGGGACTGGAAGTCCCCCCCTTTACACTTTCCCTTTCTATGCCCCGGCCTCGGCGGGTGAAGCGCAGCGGGGGGCGGGTGGGGGGAGTTGGGGGCCCCGACCGGATGAGTTGTGAGG
>JAPPLF010000003.1:0-25802 GCA_028874215.1 Acidobacteriota bacterium | reverse complement strand
CCCCCCCCCCCCCCCCCCCCCCCCCCCCCCCCCCCCCCCCCGGGGGCGCCCCCCGCCCCCCCCGCGCGGGGGGGGGGGGGGGGGGCCCCCCCCCCCCCCCCCCCCCCCCCCCCCCCCCTTTACACTTTCCCTTTCTATCCACCCCCCTCTACCCTTCAAGCACATCCTCGCTCCAATGGCCGGAAATCTCACCCCCGAACTGATAAGTTCTCAACTCGGAATCGAATCCCATGGCCAACAAAAAAGCTTCCAACTTCGGCTCGGCCCCAATCCAGGGCACTTCGGGGTCCGATTGGGTCCGGCGGGGGGGCCTTCTCCTGGGTCCGCTGCTCTACCTGTGCGTACTCTGGCTGGGGCGGGGAGCCCTGAATGCCGAGGCGCTGGCCGTGGGAGCCGTGGCTCTCTGGATGGCCTGTTGGTGGATGACCGAGGCGATACCGCTCCCGGCCACCGCCCTGCTTCCCATCGTCCTTTTTCCCGCCAGCGGAGTCGTGCCGGCCAAGGAGGTGACCCTCTCCTATGGCCACCCCGTCATCTTCCTGTTCCTGGGCGGGTTCCTGCTGTCGGCGGCATTCAAGAAATCGGGTCTCGCACGCCGCGTCGCCCTCAGGGCCGTCGGGTTGTTCGGCCTGCACCCCCGCCGTGTCGTCCTGGGCGTCATGTCCGCCACGGCGCTCCTCTCCATGTGGATCTCCAACACGGCGTGCGTGGTGATGATGGTTCCCATTGCCCTGGGGGTGGTGACCCAGGTGCAGGGTCCGGGTGGGGGCTCCGGGTCCCACTTCGGCAAGGCCATGATGCTGGGAGTGGCCTATGCGGCCTCAATCGGAGGGTTGGGAACCATCGTCGGCAGTCCTCCGAACGCCATCTTCGTGGGTTATCTCGAGTCCGGCATGGGACGAACGGTGTCCTTCCTGGACTGGATGCTCTACGGAGTTCCGCTGGTGGCCGTGGGAGTCCCCGTGGCCTGGTTCTACCTGACCCGGATGGCCTGTCCCTTAGGGCGGGGAGGCCGTCCCGGCTCCGGCAGCAGCCTCATTCGGCGGGAACTCGCCTCCCTGGGCGCCATGGGAACCGCCGAGAAGAGAGTCCTCCTGATCTCCGCCTCCGTGGCCGGCCTCTGGATCTTGCGCGGCCTGTGGCCTCACGGGTTCGTTCGGGTCGGTCTTGAGGATGTGAGCGATCCCATGATCGCCATCTTCGGGGCTCTACTGCTGTTCGCACTTTCCGTACGGCAGCCCAAGCTCCTGGAATGGTCCGACGCCAAGGAGATTCCCTGGGGGGTGCTGATCCTGTTCGGCGGAGGGCTGGCCCTGGCCAAGGGGATCCAGGGATCGGGCCTCGGCGCCTGGATGGCCGACCGGTTGTCGATTCTGGAAGGGTTTCCGCATGCCGTGCTGGTCTTGGCGGTGACTCTGGTGGTGATCTTCCTCACCGAACTCACCTCCAACACGGCGACGGCGACCATTTTCATCCCCATAATGGCGGCCCTCGGCGCGGCGACCGGGGAGGAGCCCTACCCGCTGATGCTGGCCGCCACCACGGCGGCATCCTGCGCCTTCATGCTGCCGGTGGCCACACCGCCCAATGCGATTGTCTTCGGATCGGGGCATCTGAGGATCGGAGAAATGATCCGCGCCGGCTTGGCTCTGAACCTGTTTTTTGCCGTTCTACTGTTCGCGGCGGCCACCTGGTGGCTACCTTTGATCTGGAGCTGATCTCGACCCCCTCCATGCCGCCGGCGGTCGCCGGGGCCCGAGAAACGACCGGATCTGTGGCGACTCTTCCTGGGTGCACTTAGAATAAACTCCTTAAATTCATGGTGAAGACGAAGTCCGCAGACGTCGTTGTCGTAGGCGCGGGGGTCATCGGCTGCGCCGTCGCCTACCATCTGGCCAAGGTGGGAGTGTCGGTCCTGGTTCTGGAACGGGGCCGGGTCGGACGAGAAGCCTCCTGGGCTTCCGCCGGCATCCTGACCCACGCGCGTCCCGCGAGCACCCATCCCTACGAGCGCCTGGCGACGTTGAGCCGGAGTCTGTTCGAGCCTCTGGTCCAGGAGCTCATTGAGTTGAGCGGAGTCGATCCCGAGTATCGGCCCAGCGGCGGCGTTCATGTCTTTCTGGACGACGAAGGAGTCGAGAGAGCCAGGAACTACTATCGGGGTTCCGTTCTGACGGGCCTCGAGGTCGAGTTCCTGGAGCCGGCCGACCTGTTCGAGCTGGAGCCGGCGCTCAATCGGGAGGCCCGGGCCGCGATCCGTTTCCCCGGAGACGGCTCGATCCGGCCTCCCCGCCTGGTGCGGGCGCTGTCGCTGGCGGCCCAGAGGCTGGGAACGCGGATCCTGGAGCACAGTCCCGTGGTGGAAATGAAGGTCCGGTCCGGACGCGTGACCGACATTCTGACTCCCGAGGAGCGAATCCATGGGGGACGCTTCGTCCTGGCCACCGGCGCCTGGTCCGGTCTGGTGGGCGACCGGGTGGGAGTCAACCTGCCCGTCTACTCCTCCAAGGGCGAAATCGTGCTCCTGGAGTCGCTGCCGGGAAAACTGGGTCAGATCGTGAACAACGACGGCCACTACCTGGTGCCGAGAAGCGACGGAAAGCTCCTGGTCGGCGCCACCGAGGAAACGGTCGGTTTCGACAAGACGAGCACGGTGCACGGGGTCCTGGAACTGCTCAAATGGGCCTATCACGTGGCTCCGGGCCTGTCGGATGCCACGTTCGTGACCTCATGGGCCGGTCTGCGGCCGGCCGTTCGCCGGGGTGGACCCTTTCTGGGACGCCTCAAGGAGTTCGAAAACCTCTATGTCGCCACGGCGCACAACAGCAACGGTATGCTGCTTTCGGCGGCCTCCGGTCTGCTCATGTCCCAACTGCTGACGAACCGTCCGACCTCTCTGGCCCTGGAACCTTTCGCCGTCCCCGAAACGGGCTAAGCTTGCATCGTGCGCACGCCGTAGAGTGGAATTCGGGCATCCCGGGTGACGATGGTGAGGCCCTCGATTTGAGCCTGGGCGATCAGAAACCGGTCGAACGGGTCCCGGTGATGCATGGGAAGCTGCGCCGCATGTTCTGCATGATGGAAAGTAAGAGGTAAATGTTCGAAGCCCTTTTCTTCGACCACCGCCGCCAGGTTGTCTGGAGCCTCAATACGTCCTTTCGCCATCTTGACTGCGATTTCCCAAGCGCTAATTGCGCTGACAAAAACGTAGTTACTTGGATTGGCGATGGCGGCATGAGCACGAGCAGCCAACCGCTTATGGTCGGAAGCCCACCATACCAACGCGTGGGTATCCAGCAACAACCGGTGCATTTTCAGTCCTCATCCGGAAAGATCTTGGGGTTCTCGATCAACTCGATGAGTTCCTCGTCTTCCTCGTCGAAGTCTGGAGACATCCGGAACTGCCCCTCATATCCCCCCGGCTTTCTCTCTTCGAGGCGCTTTCTATAAGGTGTCAAACGCAGCCAGGGTTCGCCGGCCCTGGCGATCACGATTTCCTCTCCTTCCCAGGCCAATTTACCCAGGCGCGACAGTTGCGATTTCGCCTCGTGCATGTTCACCTGCATCTTTGAATCCTCTATTAGCTAAGTTTAGCTTAGTCTATCAGAGTCCGCGAATCTTCTCAAGAAAATGGGCAGGAATTTCAGTCAGGACCGCCTCAGCGGGTGAAGAAGGTGCGGCTCAGGTTGTTGCGGCCGTTGGTGACGGTGTAGGTGGAAGCGTCCGCGGTCACCGACACCTTCAGCAGGTGACCGGCGCAGTCCTCGTCGCCCCCCAGGTTGGCGATGAAATCCTCCGGGGCGTTGCCGCCCGGACCGGAATCCAGGTTCTTGTGGACCTGGAAGATCGCGTCGACGGAAGGGAGCGACTTCAGCAGGTTGAAGACCTCCGGGGCGGCCCCTTTGCGCGAGCCGTTGTTGAAGACGGCCACCCGTGGGGCGACGGCCGAGACCAGGACCGGGTTGTTGCTGTTGGCGAGCCCGTGGTGGGTGGTCTGGTAGAGGTCGACCTGTCCCAGCAGGTTGGAGGGACACGCCAGGCGCGATTCCACGTTCCAGGTCAGGTCGCCCAGATCCAGAAACTCGAAGGCCCCGTAGCTCAGGAGCAGGCCCACGCTCCTGGCATTGTCCGTGGTGTCCTTTTTCTTCCGGGTGAGCTTCCCGCAGGCGGGATTGGAGGGGCCCTCCCCCTCGAGCGTATCGCCGGCCGCAGACACGCACAGGAGTTTTAGGGGCACCTGAAGGCTCCGCAGGGGAATCGTGTCTCCAGGCCGGATCCGCTGCCGGTTCCCCCGTGTGGCCCGGATGTACTCCGTGTAGTAGAAGGGGAATTGCGGGTCCTCCTTGAGCTCGTCCATGGGCCCGTGATCCAGGAAATTGTCGACGGGGATCAATTGAACCAGGCGTCCGATGCCGCCGTAGTGGTCCCGGTGGAAGTGGGTCGTCACCACGTAGGTGATTCGTTCGAGGCCGGCCGCCCGGGCCACGGCCTCGATTCTCTTGGCGTCCCGGCCGTCCTCTCTCCTCCATCCCGTGTCGATGAGAATCGATTCCTTCAGCGGGGTGACGATAAACGTCGCGGCGCCCCCTTCGGCGTCGATGAAGTAGATGTCCAAGGTTCGGGCAAGCAGGTGTGGACCGGGAAGCAGGAGGAACCCGATCAGCAGCGTTCCCGTGGACCAGCGCCTGGAAGGGATCCGGCAATACCTGCCGAAGCGCGTCGCGAAGAGTCGAAGAATCATAGCCTTACACCTTAGCACCCCGTATCGGACGACGCCACGGAATCCCGCCGTTCAAGGCATACGGCGCCCGCGGGAAGAGCCTTCGGGCGACGGTCCCGCCCCGGTTCCTCATGCCGAGGCCCGAGGCCCATCTGCTATGATCGCCTCCCGGAATCGGGTGAAGTGTCATGTTGAGCCGCGGCGATGTTGTGGAGCTGGAAGTCGAGTCGGCCGCCTACAAGGGGGTCTCGGTGGCGCGCCGGAACGGACTGGTCATCCTGGTCCGGAACGGAGTCCCGGGAGACCGGGTCCGGGCCCGCGTCGTCAAGAAGAAACGCCAGCATGCGGAAGCCGTGGTGGAGCAGGTGCTGGAGCTGTCTCCCTGCCGGGTCTCGCCGGCCTGCCGCTATTTCGGCACCTGTGGAGGATGCAGTTGCCAGAATGTGGACTACCGGAGCCAGCTCTCCTTCAAACGGGCGCAGGTAAAAGAGACGCTGCAACACCTGGGAGGGATCACCGGGGTCGAGGTGAAATCCACGGTGCCCTCTCCCAGCGTCTTCTATTACCGCAACAAGATGGAGTTCACCTTCGGGCCCAACCGGTGGTTGATGCCGGAAGAGATCCAAAGCGGAGTTCCGCTCAGGAAGGGTTTCGCCCTGGGCCTTCACATCCCCAAGCGCCACGACAAGATCCTGGATCTGGAAACCTGTTTTCTCCAGAGTCCGGTCAGCGTCCAGGTGGTCAATCGGGTCCGAAGGCTCGCCATGGACGAGGGCTGGCAGGTCTACAGCTCGTATTCGGGTGAAGGGTATCTTCGCAACCTGGTGATCCGAATCGGCTCCAACACGGGCGATTTCATGGTTAATCTGGTGACCCGCCGCCGGCGCCCGGAACGCATGAAGCTGTTGCGCGCCGAACTGTTGCGTGAGTTTCCCCAGATCACCACCATCGTCAACAGCATCAACGAGACCCTTTCGCCGGTGGCCTCGGGCCAGGAGGAAGTGGTCTACCACGGCGACGGAGTCATCCGGGAGCGCATCGGCGACCTGGAATTCCGGATCGCTCCCACGACTTTCTTTCAGCCCAATACGGCCCAGGCCCGCAATCTGTTCGACGTGGTGCGGCGGCATGCCGGTCTCACCGGACACGAGATCGTCTACGACCTGTACTGCGGGATCGGGACCATCGCTCTCTTCCTGGCCCGGAGCTGCCAAAAGGTCGTGGGCATCGACAACCACGCGGCGGCCATTGCCGCCGCCCGGTCAAACGCTCTTGCCAACGGGATCAGGAACTGCACCTTCGTGCTCATGGATGCGGCCAAGGCGCTGAACCGGAACCTGGTTTTGCGGCAGGGACGTCCCGAGGTCCTGGTGGTGGACCCGCCCCGCGCCGGAATGCACAAGGAAACCTGCCGGTCCATCCTCCGATTGGCGCCGGAACGGGTCGTCTACGTCAGTTGCAATCCCGCCACCCAGGCCCGCGACCTCAAGATCCTGGCCCAGCGCTACCGGGTGGAGAGCGTGCGCCCGGTGGACATGTTTCCCCAGACCTACCACATCGAGAACGTCGCCTGCCTGGTCCGGACCTGACGGGCTCAACAGGTCAGGACGATCTTGCCGAAGTTCCCGTTGCTCTCCATGAAGGAATGCGCCTCGGCCGCCTCCTCCAGGGGAAACTCCCGGTCGATGACCGGTGTGAGGACGCCGTTTTCGAAAAAGGGCAGGATTCGTCGCCGGAACTCCTGGTTGAGACGGATCTTCTCCTCCACCGGACGGGGACGCAGGACCGTCCCGCGAATCCGCAGGCTCTGCTTGAGGATCCGCGAGAGGTCGATGGGGGCCGATGGTCCGCCCAGCAACCCGATCAGGATCAGCTGGCCCCGGGGAGCCAGGCAGGAGAGATTCTGCTCCAGATAGGGCGCGCCGACCATGTCCAGGATCAGGTCGACCCCTCTTCCTCCCGTCAACTCGAGCACGGCTTCCCGGAACTCCCCGCGTTTTGTGAGAAGGGCGTGATCCAGGCCCAGCTCCCGGCAGCGGTCCAGTTTCGGCCGGGACCGGGAGGTGCCGATGCTCGTGGCCCCGCTCAGGCGGCACAGTTGAAGCGCCGCGGTTCCCACGCCGCTGCCGGCCCCATGGAGCAGCAGGGTCTGGCCCGGCCCCAGTCCGCCCTGCAGATGGAGGGCGTCGAAGGCGGTCAGGAAGACCTCGGGGATCCCGGCCGCCTCCTGAAAGCTGAGACGGTCCGGTATGGGCAGCGCCAGGCGCTCGGGAGTGACCACCTTCTCCGCATAGCCCGCACCCGGCAACAAGCCCATGACCCGTTGTCCCGGCCGGAATTCGGTGACTGCGGGACCGGCCGCTTCCACGGAACCCGCAAACTCGAGACCGGGAATCCGGGGATGGACGCCGGGAGGGGGCGGATAGAGGCCCCGCCGCTGGAGCAGGTCGGCCCGGTTCAGGGCGGTGGCGCGGACCCGGACCAGGATTTCTCCGGGTGCCGGCGCCGGGTCGGGGACCTCGCTCGGGCGAAGCGCTTCCGGACCTCCGGGTTCTTGGATCAGGACTGCTCTCATGCCTCTCACGAAACGGCCGGATGCGGGCCAAACCGGTTCCCGCAGCCGCGCGGTGGGGCTGGGGGAGTTCGGCGGTTAGGAATCCGCCGCTCCGCCGTTCCCGCGGCGGGGCTCCGGTGGAAGGGTGCCGGAGGGCTATGCTAGGAGCCTGCGCCGCAGAAATCAAAATCTTTCAAGTTGCTCCGGCCCCGCAAAGTCTTGGGGCCGGACGCCGGGTCAACTGGTAGACTAGCAACGTGGACCTGTTTTCCTTTCTCCGAGGATCGCCGGAGAGACAGATCAGAAGGGCGCGCAAGAAGGTGAAGGAGCCTCACGGGGATCCGGCCGTCCGGATCAATGCCTGCCGGCGCCTGTATGAGATGGGCACGCCCGAAGCCCTGCTGGCGCTCTTGGACCGCTACACCATCAGCACGTCTCCCCTGATTCGGGACCAGGAGGAAAAGGAGGAACTGCTCTCCTGGATTGTCCGAATCGATCGGAAAGCCGTCCCCTCCCTGCTCACGTTCCTGAAGCGGGAGAGGCAGGTCTACTGGCCCCTGCGGGCGCTTCAGGAAATCCTGCCCAGCGACGAATTGGCGGCGCGCATCGACGAGATCCTCCGCTACCATTGGGAATATCCTCCGGCCAGTTCCGAGCCCAAGACCCAGTTGATCCGGTCGCTGGAGGAGATTCATTCGGCCGAGTTGCTGGAGACGGTGCGGCTGTTCCTGGAGGACGAGGACGACGACGTCTGCCTGGCGGCGGCGGACTATCTCTTCGGCCGTCCCCAGGAGGAGGGCCGCGAATCGGTGTTGAAGTGCTACCTGGACGCGGAGGACCGCCCCCGGGTCCGCGCCCAGATCCTGGAGCGTCTGGCGGAGCATGGTTGGAAGGTGACGGGATTTCGAGCCAAGGTGGAGGAGTCCCTTCCGCCGGGATATACGCTCAGCCGCGGCGGCACCTTGAGGGTGCTGGGTACTCGGTAACCAGCCGGTTCGCCGGAGAAAGGATGCGCGTCCCTTGATCGAAGGCGTTTCAGTCACGGAGCTGGTGACCCACACCGACAGCCGCGGCTTCTTCCGGGAGATTCTCCGGGTGACTGACCATCACTTCCAGGAGGGGTTCGGCCAGTGGAGCCACAGCCTCATGTACACCGGAGTGGCCAAGGCCTGGCACGTCCACGGCAAGCAGACCGACTGGTGGTACGTGGCGGGCGGCGTTTTGAAGGTGGCCCTGCACGACCGCCGCAGCGGATCCCCCACCGAGGGGGAGACCATGGAACTGTTCATGGGCGACGGATATCCGCCCATCCTGCTGGGAATCCCGCCCGGTGTCGCCCATGGCTGCAAGTGCCTGGCCGGTCCGGCCCACCTCCTGTATGTGACATCCCGCGTCTACGACCCCGGCGACGAAGGACGGATCCCGCACGACGATCCCGAGATCGGCTATGACTGGGTCGCGGGACCGCCCATCAAGTGATTCCGGGGGGAGGCCCGGATTCCCGATTGCGAGAGGAGAAGCATGGCTCAATACTGGTTGCTCAAATCCGAGCCCAAAGATTATTCATACGAGGATCTGGAACGGGACCAGCGTACGGTCTGGGACGGAGTGGCCAACCGGCTGGCACTGAAACACCTGAACCGGATGGGTCCGGGGGATCAGGCCTTCATCTACCACACGGGCCGGGTCCGGGCCATCATCGGCATCGCCGACGTGGTCTCGTCCCCCTATCCCGATCCCGAGAAGGACGATCCCACGTTGACGGTGGTGGACGTGGAGGCGCGGAAGCGGCTGGCCCGGCCGGTCACACTGAAAGAGGTCAAGGCGGACCCTCGCTTCGCCGGTTTCATTCTGGTCCGGCTTCCCCGGCTCTCGGTCATGCCCGTGTCCGAGACCCAGTGGCGTCAGTTGCTGGAAATGTCCGGCACGTAGAATCGCGAGACCCCTCACCGGACGACTGGACGTGCCGCCGCCGGACTGGCTCATTTTCCTGGCCCTGCTCTCCCTGCTGGAAGGCCTGTATTCGCTGAGGGGAGGCCTCCGGTTTCTGCGGATGTTCCGCAGGGCGTCGGAAGCGGTCCCGGGATCGTATGCCCCCCCGTTGACGTTGACGGTTCCGTGCCGGGGGCTGGATCCGGGCCTGGACCGGAACCTTTCGGCGTTTCTGGATCTGGAGTACCCCGACTGGCAGTTGCTCCTGGTCACCGATGACCAGGCCGACGCTTCCGTGCCGGTGATCCGGTCCCTGCTGGAACGCTCTGCCCATAGCCGGGTCCGGCTTCTGTTCTCGGGGAAAGCCCGGGGGAGGAGCCAGAAGGTCCACAACCTGCTCCATGCGCTGGCCCACCTTCGGCCTCGCGACCGGGTGCTGGTGTTCGGCGACTCGGACATCCGGCCCGACCCCCTCTGGCTCCGCCACCTGGTGGCGCCCCTGGAAGATCACGAGGTGGGGGCCAGCACCGGCTATCGCTGGTATCTCCCCCAGAAGGGGGGCTTCGGATCGGTCCTCCGATCGGTCTGGAACGCGGGCATCGCTTCCCTGATGAGCGAGGGCAACAGCTACTTCGCCTGGGGAGGGGCCATGGCGATCCGCCGGGAGGTCTTCGACTCCTGCGCCGTCGCGGACCACTGGCAGCACACGCTCAGCGACGACCTCTCGCTGAGCCGGGCGGTGAAAGCCGGCGGGCGGTCCATCCGGTTCCAACCCAAGTGCCTGAGCTTTTCCTACGAGGACGCGAGCCTCAGGGATCTGCTGGGGTGGAGCCGCCGGCAACTGGCCATCACCCGGGTCTACCATCCGAACCTCTGGAGAGCGGCATTCGCCACGCAATTGGTCTATCTGGTGGCCGTGTGGGGGGGAGGCGCTTGGGCCCGGACCAGCCTCAACCTCTACGGTCCGGATCCCCGGTCGGTGGCGCTTGCGGTCCTGGTGATCGCCATCCTGGCGGCCGGAGCCGTCAAGGCCTGGCTCCGGCTTCGGGCCGTGGCCGTGCTCTTTCCCGAGGCGCCGCTCCCGAGCGGGTGGCTGGTCATCCCCCACACCTGCTGGGGGGCGCTGGCCAACCTGGTCACCGTGGCCGCAATGGTGGGGTCCCTGTCGACCCGGAACCTGCGCTGGCGGGGGATCACCTATCGCATGGTCTCTCCCACCGAGACCCGGGTATTGGATTGATCGGGACCCCGGCTTCCTGTAAAACGGGAACACCGTGGATCTGAACACCCTGATCCTGTTCGTCACCAGCCGCTGCAACGCTCGCTGCGAGACCTGCTTCTACTGGGAGGACCTCAACCGTCCCGGGGACCTGACCTTCGAAGAGATCGAAGCGCTCTCGGCCGGCATGCCCCGATTCCATGAACTCTGGCTCTCGGGCGGCGAGCCGATGATGCGCCCCCGATTGGCGGAAATCCTGGGGATGTTCTACCACCGCAACGGCGTGCGCACCCTGAACCTTCCCACCAACGGACTCTTCGCCGAGAGGACCTTGGAACTCATGGAGTACACCTCCCGGGAACTGCCCGGGATGGAGGTGAATCTGAACCTGGCGCTGGACGGGTTCGCCTCGACGCACGACCGGATCCGGGGCGTGCCGGGCAACTTCGATCGAGCGTTGGAGACCATCCGGCTGCTCACGGACCGGGAGTCCCGCCTCCCCGGGGTGAGGGTCCACGTGAACTCGGTGGTCACCGCCGACAATATCCATGAACTGGAGGACCTGGGGTGGTGGCTGGCCCGGAACACGGACCTGAACGGGCACTACTTCCAGGTGATCCGGGGAGAGGCCAAGGACCCGGAACTGAAGCGGATCACCCGGGCGGACCTGGGGGATTTCTACCGGACGGTCAAGCCGATCCACGAGCACTACGGCCGCAAGCTGGCCCGCCGCAAGGGGGGGAGCCTCCGGGGTTGGATCAAGAAGCTCTACTACACGCAGACCATCTACTTTCACTACACGCTCCAGGAGCGGAACTTCGAGGCTTCCGACTCCTGGCCCATGGCCTGCACGGCAGGCAAGACCATCCTGGTGGTGGACTACAACGGCGACCTGCGCGCCTGCGAGCTGCGGGAAAAGATCCTGAATCTCAGGGAAGTGAATTTCGATTTCCGCAAGGCGTACTCCTCACGGCCGGTGCGGGAAGAGACGGAGCAGATCGTCAAGGACGCCTGCTGGTGCACCCACGTCTGCTTCATCCACGACAGTCTCAAGGCCAGCCCCCGCGCCAAGTTCTTCGACATCCCCCTCGGCGCCAAGGTCGTCTGATCGAGCGCCCGGGAGAGGCGGTTTTCCTGCCGCCCCGTGAACAGGGGACTTCCAGTCCCGGCTGTCCCGCAGTCGGGCTAAGCCCCATCCCATCCCAGGGCACGCCTCAGGAACCCCACCGCCCGCGCAATGGCGCCCCTCAGACCGAACAGGTCGTGTCCTCCGCCCTCGTAGATGAAGGCCTCGAACGCGGGAGGCTCGCGTCCCAGGGCCTCCATGGCACGGATCATCGAGTACGCCTGGCTGACGGCGACGGTCTGGTCGGAATCGCCATGGTGCAGCTGGACGGACGGCAGGTCTTCAGCGAACAGGACGGAGGAGCGGCGCACCAGCTCCAGGCGCAGTTCAGCCATTTCGATCTCGCCTCTCAGGTAGGGCTGAACGAAGGTGGAGTCCATGTAGGCCACGCCCGTGAGCTGGCGCGGACGTCCCAGGGCCGCCTCGCGCACGATTTGCCTCACCCAGTCGTCGTAGAAGTCGGTGGGGCCGAAGAAGGCGACGATGTTCTCGATGCGCTCGTCGCGGATGCCGGCCAGCATGGCGACGCCCGCTCCACGGCTTCCGCCGATGATGCTCACACCTTCGGACTTCGCCTGCGGAGTCAGCTCCAGAGCCACGTTCAGAAGCGCCAGGGCGTCGTCCACATCGTAGTCCCAGTGACCACCGGGGCCGGTCGAAACCCACATCCTGTCGCCATACTCAAGCCGTTCGGTCCGAAAAGAGGGGATGACGTAGACGAAGCGGTCTCGCAGGTCGCCCAGGAAGTGCCCGATGATATCGACGTCGCCCACGTCGACACCGCTTTCGCCGCCGTGCAGGTACATCAGGACGGGCAGGGTGCCGGCTGCCGCGGAGTCGGGCACAAGGATCGCCCCGTAGTGGCGCGCCTCCCCGACCTGATGCGACACAATGCGCAGCATCGCCGGCGTGCCGTTCAGGGAATACGCCTCCGTGAGTTCAACGAACGCGTCAACCGACGAGGTGTCGCGCACGGCCCAGTCTGCTCGAACGGCCTCGATTTCCGCGGCGGTCGGCGCGGCAAAAATGGCGTCGAGTTCCTCCTCCAGGTCGATCGCGTAGACGTTGACAGCCGCGCCGGCCAGACCGGCGGCGATGACGAGCGTCTGGATGCCGGCCTCGGAGCCCATGGTCCACTCCACCTCGACCTCGCCGTTCCCGTCGGTGGCTGCGGTGGAGGGATCCACCCGGCCGCTTCCCGGCGCTGGCGCAAAGTTCACGGGCGCCCCGGCAACGGACTGGCCCGACGGATCGAGAACGCGAACGACCAGGGGCTTGTCCAGGGTGCTCCCGGTGAACGCGCGCTTCCCCCCACCTGCCACGATGCGGATCGCGGCCGCCTCGACCCGGTCGCCGATCCCGTCGCATCCCGTCAGGACAGGCTGTCCGTCCGCTCCTGTCACCGCGATGGGGCAGTTTGCCGCACTCGTGGACGACCAGGTCACCGCCGGTGGGGGGAGACGGCCGCCGTCGCGGCCGGGTCCGTCCGGGACGCGAATCACCGGCAGCGCCGAGAGTGAAGAGATCTGCTTCCCAAACCGCAGCCCAAGCGGAGCGAAGGGGTTGTCGTCCTCGCTTCGCAGGAACAGGAAACCGCGAAAGTTCCCCAGGAACTCCGTTTCGACTCCTTCCACCGTGAACCATTCCGGGAGCGTCCGCGCCGCCTGGTGGGAATCCCTCCAGGAGACGAACCCGCCGTTCAAGGGGTCGGTCCCCTCCGCGTCGCGGATTCGGAGTTCGATTCCGGAGGAAGAGTCCGGCTTGAAAACGGCGACGCCGGCACCGGAACTCGGCGAGTCTTCGACGAATAGCGCGAATCGGGATCCCAACTCGACCGGTTTGACGCCGACTTCGATTCCCGGCGGGGCGTGCCGGTAGATCAACAAACCACCGACTGTGTCCGCATCGGCCTCGACCTGGATCCAGCCCCGCCGAATGGCCCCTGATCCGGGACTCCCCAGCACTCGGCTGCCCAGGGACGGAATCTCGAAACGGGTCCCGGAGTCGAAGAATCCCGAAACCTCCCGGCCTTGGGGGTCGTAGGCGGTCACCGCCACCACTGCGTTCCGGCTTGCATCCGGATTGCCGAGCACCAACTGTACGGACCATCCATCCCCGACCACGTAGTCGGGAAAGTAGAGCGTTGTCCCGGACGGCGTCACGTTTTCCGGCGCCCGCATGGATCCTGCCGCTGCAGGCAGGGTGGACAACAGCAACCCCATCCCGAAACAGGTGCAGAGATTCTTCATGGAAGACGCTACTGCTTCGAAAAAGGAGGTGACTCTCAATTGCCGAGTCCTCGTCGTCAAGTTGGCGCATTGGAGTTCGGCGGAAGAAAACCGGCGCTCCTTGGGCGGCACATCACACCTTGTCGGGTCGGACGATCGCATCTTGTAACGGTGTGGTGACCTCCGGTCCTTCTTCCCCCATGTAGACGTTGATCTCGCTCCGGATGCCGAAGTCGTCCAGGTAGACGCCCGGCTCGATGGTGCAGAGGACCCCCGGGATCAGCCGGCGTGTGTCGTGGGTCTCCAGGTTGTCGAAGTTGACCCCGTTGCCATGGATCTCCTCTCCCAGGCTGTGACCGGTGCGGTGGACGAACGCCTCGCCGTACCCCAGGCCGGCGATGGTCCGTCTCACCGCGTCGTCGACCTCCCACCCTTGCGGCAGTTCCCCTGCGGCCCTGCGCCGCTGAAGGAACTCGACTCCCGCGTCCCGCCCCCGGCGGACCACCTCGAACACCCGTCTCATCCGCTCGTCCGGCGTCCCGCCGAAAAAGGCGGTCCAGGTGATGTCGGCGAAGACGGACCCGGGAGTGTCCGTCTTCGCCCAGAGATCGATGAGGAGCAGGTCTCCGGCGTCGATCCGCGTGACCCTTCCCGACGCGGTCTCGTAGTGGGGATCGCCGCTGTGTTGGTTGACCGCCACGATGGGGCCCGAATCGGTCACCAGATTCCGGTCCCGGAACCGTTTCAGGATGTAGTCGCGGACTTCCGCTTCACTGGAGCTGCCGCGCCGCCGGATTGCGGACGAAGCGAAGCGGAAGGCGTCGAGCACGATGGTGGAGACGGCCCGGGACGCCCGGTGGTGTTCCCGCAGTTGGCCGGGAGTCAGGACGGCCTCGAAGGACTGGACCAGGTCCGCCGATGAGGTCACCGTTTTGCCCAGGCCCCGAACCAGCTCGATGGTGCCGGCGTCCACCTTGGAGACGTAGGGGATGGCCCCTTCGGGAGAGTACTGCATGGCCACGCTGGAGAACTCTTTCAGCATCTCACCGAGCCCCGATTCCAGGTCCTGCCAGCGCAGGTAGACGAGTTTCTTCCCGGGAAGGTGATCCAGCATGGAGGACTCGATCCGGTGCACCAGCTTGGTGGGGGTCCCTTGGGCAGGGACCAGATAGAACCAGCGCCTGGTGGGATGTCGCGACTCGTGGATGCCCAGGATCCGGTTGGCCAACGGGTCCGTGAAACGGAAGTCGTAAAAGAGCCAGGCGGGGACGCCGAGCTGGTTGAGAGACTCCTGAATTCGCCCGGCCAGAGAAGCGTTATTCATGGTTCTCACCCCACCTGCCGATAACTCTCGACGACGGTCCGCCGGACCTGCCGGGACAGGGCGTCGAGCTTCAGGTTGCGGTAACTGTTCCTTGGGATCGGCTGGTGGATGATGATCTCCATCTTCCCCGGCCGGATCAACACCGACCCCCGGGGCAGGCGGCGGTGAGATCCCACGATGGTCACCGGGACGATTGCAGCGCCGGTCTGGCGCGCCAGCAGGAAGCTGCCCCGCTTGAAGGGGGCGACCGTCTCGCCCCAGGTCCGCATCCCCTCGGGAAAGATGACCATGGAGGCGCCGGAACGAATCTGGTCGCCCGCGGCGCGGAAGGCCCGAAGCGTCTTCCGGGGACTCCGGCGGTCCACGCGGATGTAGCCCGCTCGCTTCAGATGCCAACCCACGAACGGCCATTGGAACAGGGAGGACTTGGCCACGAACCTGAAGTCGAAGGGCAGCCGGCCCAGAATGGCGAAAATGTCGAACATGCTCAGGTGGTTGGAGGCGAAGAGGTACGCGCCCTCCGGATCCAACTTCTCCAGCCCCCGAACCTGGACCTGAACCCGGGAGATTCGCAGGACCATCCGGCTCCAGAGTCGCGCACACGAACTCTGCCGTTTCCCCCCCTCGTCGCCCAATGACAGGATCAGGCCCAGCGTCGCCATGACGGCGGTGAGAGACAGGATGAGAGGGACCCGCCAGATCGCATTGACGCAAGCCAGCGCGGACATGCAAGCCATCGTAGTGGACGACCCCTCCCCCCGGCAAGAAGTCGTGTTGCAATGTCCTCGGAACGCATCCGGCCGCCATTGTTTGCCGCCACCGGTTCAGGGGCGGCGGTGCGACCGGAGTTCGGCGGTTGGAATCCGCCGCTCCTGGTAAGATCAATGGGCTGTGCCCGCTCCTCGTCTCTACCTCATCGACGGCATGTCCCAGTTCTACCGGGCCTATTACGCCATCCGGAGGCTGACCAACCGGGAGGGGCTTCCCACCGGCGCCGTCTTCGGGTTCACCAACATGCTCCGCAAGCTGGTCGAGGACGAGCACCCGGACTATCTGGCCGTGGCCATGGATCTCCCCGGGCCCACGGTCCGGCACGAACAGTTTCCCGACTACAAGGCGACCCGGCCTCCCATGCCGGAGGACCTGTCGCGGCAGATCCCCTATCTCCATCGGGTGTGCCGGGTCTTTCGGGTGCCCATGCTCTCCCACCCGGGATACGAGGCGGACGACATCATCGCCACCGTTACCCGGCAGGCGGATGAATCCGGGTTGGAGGTGGTCATCGTCAGCGTCGACAAGGACCTGTTCCAGATCGTGGGCTCGAACGTGACGATTCTCGATACCCGGACCATGACCCGGTTCGATCCGGCCGGGGTGGAGAAGAAATTCGGGGTCGCTCCCCACCAGTTGGGCGACCTCCTGAGTCTGGTCGGCGACACCTCCGACAACATCCCGGGGGCCAAGGGAATCGGCGCGAAGGGGGCCGTGCAACTGCTCCGGACCTATGGAGACCTGGAAAACCTGCTGGCCCACAGGGACGAGGTCAGGCGCAAGACCTATCGGGAGAGTCTCCAGCAGAACGAAGCCGTGGTCCGGCAGAGCCGCGAGCTGGTGCGGATGTACGATCGGATTCCTCTGGATCTTGACCTGGAGACCCTCAGGGTTGCGGAACCGGATCCGGACAAGGCCCGGGAGCTCTTCCTGGAGCTGAACTTCACCAGGCTCCTGGAGGAGTTCCTGCCCGAACCGGAGATGGTCGGCGGCGAATACGAGCGTTACGAGAGCGGCTCGCAGTTCGACGCCCTCATGACCCGGTTGAAGGGGGCCGAGGCCGGCTTGGCGTTGCTTCCCGGCGCCACCGGGGAAACGCCGGTCCAGGGCATCGGCGTCTCGACGGGACAGGGGCAGGGGATTCACCTGCCTGGCGACCTGCTTGAGAGTGACTCCAACCGCCTCCTCGCCCTCCTGAATCGGCCCAAACGGTGGATCATCCACGATTTGAAGCCTCTGCTCATGCTCGCCGGCAGGCAGGGTTGGCAGTTGAAGCCCCAGTTTGCCGATACCCGTCTCATGGCCTACCTGTTGACGCCCAACCAGAACGATTTCTCGTTGAAACGCCTGGCGACCCAGCGTCTCCAGACCCGGCTGGCCGAGTCCGACGCAGGCCTCTTCCCGGATGAAGAGGAACTGCTGGCCCGGTCGGCCGACCTGACCGCGCGGCTCTTCCGGGTGCTGGAGGCGGACGTGAGGACCCACGGGTTGGAGGATCTGCTCACCGAGGTGGAGATCCCCCTGGTCGGGGTGCTCGCCGACATGGAGGCCGCCGGCGTGAAGGTGGACCGGGAAATGCTCGAGTCCATGTCCCGCCGAATGGGCCGGGAGATCCAGGTTCTGGCGGACCGCGTTACCGAACTGGCCGGGGAGAAGTTCAACCTCAACTCTCCCAAGCAGTTGGGGACGATCCTGTTCGAGAAGCTGGGACTCCCTCCACCCAAGAAGACTCCCAAGGCGAAGCACTACTCCACCGGGGTCGAGGTTCTGCAGCGGCTGGCCGGCGAGCACGAGATCGCCGGGCGCATCCTCGAATACCGGGAACAGACGAAGCTGAAGAATACCTACCTGGACGCGCTGCCCGGGCTGGTCGATTCCGATTCGGGAAGGATCCACACCTCCTACAACCAGATGGTGGCGGCGACGGGGCGCCTCTCGTCCAGCGACCCCAACCTCCAGAACATCCCCATCAAGACGGAACTGGGCCGGAAGATCCGGCGAGCCTTCGTGGCCGAGGAGGGGTACCGGCTCTTGGCGGCCGACTACTCCCAGATCGAGCTGCGAGTCATGGCCCATCTGTCCGAGGATCCCGTCCTGGTGGAGGCTTTCCGCCAGGGAGAGGACATCCATGACCGGACCGCAGCCGAAGTCCTGGGGGAGCGTACCGATCTGACTCCCCGGGAACGTCGCCGCTACGCCAAGATCATCAATTTCGGGATCCTCTACGGGGTCAGCGCCTTTGGCCTGGCCCGGAATCTGGAGATCGGACGGTGGGAGGCCAAGCGTCTCATCGACGAGTACTTCGAACGTTACCAGGGTGTCAAGCGCTGGTCGGAAGCAACGCTCGCCGAGGCCTACGAGACGGGCTGCGTCCGAACCCTGTTCGGCCGCATCCGCCAGATACCGGAGCTCAAGAGCAAGAACTGGAACCTCAGGAGCTTCGGAGAGCGGACCGCCGTCAACGCCCCCATCCAGGGCACGGCCGCGGACCTGATCAAGAAGGCCATGGTCTCGACCCACCGCTCCCTTTCCCGAAGAGGGCTCTCCAGCCGGCTCATCCTGCAGGTGCATGACGAGCTGGTGGCGGAGGTGCTGGAAGCGGAGATGGACGAAGTCCGGGAACTGGTCCGGGAGAAGATGGAAGGGGTGGCCGCCCTGCGGGTGCCGCTGAACGTGGACATGGCCACCGGCCAATCCTGGTACGAAGCCAAGTGAAGGAGCGGCGGCTTTCCTGTCGCCGGGAGCGGCGACATTCTTGTCGCCGAAAGAGGCGATTGGCGGGACGATAGTCCCCCCTGTACACTTTCCTCCACACTTCCCTCCCGCCAAATCACCAAAAATCAAATTTGTTTGGAACAAATCGCCCCTTTCTGCCGTCTTAGTTAGAAAGGGAGGTTGAAAAATTGGCCACCACTCTGACATTCGCCGATAACGCCCTCATCGTCGCCTATCTGAAGGGCGATGATTACGCCTTTAAGGTTCTGGTAGACCGCTATCAGGACCGGCTTGTCAACTACATCTACAACCTTATCCGCGACTACGATCAGGCCGTGGACATCTCCCAGGAAACCTTCATCCGGGTTTTCCGTCACGCTCACCGGTACAAGGGCAACTACCAGTTCTCGACCTGGATCTACAGGATCGCCACCAACCTTGCTCTGGACGAGATGCGGCGGCGAAAACGGAAGGGTTTCTTTCTGACCCAGCGGCTCTTCGGCAACTCCGAACAGGGAGAGACGGAGATTCAGGTCAGCGACAACCGGCCGTCGCCCGAGGCCCATCTGGGGAGCAAGGAGAAGGCCCGGTTGCTGCGCACCGCCATCGATTCGCTGCCCCCGCGGTATCGCCTGGTATTCGTTCTCAAGGAGGTCCAGGAGCTGTCGCTTGAGGAGACGGGCAAAGTGCTGAACCTGCGGGTGGGGACCGTCAAATCGAGGCTTCACCGGGCCAAACGGATCTTGCGGGACAAGCTTTCCAGGTTTCTATGAACTGCCGGGAAATCGAAGAAAAACTTCTGGATGAGGGGACGAACGTCCGGGAGTCCAGGGTCTTGTCCCACCTTCATGAATGCTCCGGTTGCCGCGCACTCTATGAGGACCTCGCGGGCCTGGAGAAAATGAATCGTTCTCTCAGACAGGGGGTGAAAGCGCCGCCGGACTTCTACCGCAGGATTGCGGGAGGTTCCATGTCCGGCGGTGACTTGGGACGCCTGGTTCTGGGAGGGCTGGCTTCGGTGATGCTGTTCGTGACCAGCGGGGCTGTGGTTCCAACGGAGTCGGCCGAGCATTCCGGCGGCGGTGAACGCCCGGCCTTGGAGTCGCGGCGGTCGGAGAGTTCCCGGGATCGACTCCGGAACCGTCCGGGTCGAGAAAACCTTCACCGTTGGGTCAAGGAAGACCAGCCGGCGGCCTCCTCCTACGTCGAGCTTCGAGTGGAGGACTCTTCCGGCACGCCGGTTCTGGTGCGGGTGCCCCGCACCGTCGAGGTGCGCACCAGCCACCTGCATCACGGACTTGACTGGCAACGGGTCAGCCACTAGCCGGTGGTTCGATTGGATCTCATGGCCTCCGTTGTCTTCGGCGAGACCAATCTCCTGAATCGCTCAAAAAGGCCGGCTCGCCGGACGACCGCCTGGTTGGCGCCGGTCTTGATTCTGGCTCTGGTCTGCCCTCCTGCCGTTGATGCCGCACCGCCCGCACCGGTCCACGACTCGCTGGTCCGGATCTCCTTGAAACGTCAATTCCACGGCGTCGTTTTCCGGGACGGGCTGCTGCCTGGCGTCCAGGTTCACGAGAAGATCCTGTTGGAAGGGGCTTATCTCGACTCCGGTTACATCGTCTCCTATCTGGGCAGCCACGGAATCGATCTGGACCACCCGACCGTGGAGATCGTTCTGAGGCCGGGAGAGGAGGGTCAGGCCCCACTTCGGCTGGTGGGGGTGGACGAACGGATCAGCCTGGCGGTTCTGGAACACGCCGCTTCTTCCCCCTCGGCCCGGTCCGCGCCCGGCGATTCCGATCCGAACCAGGTCCACATGGCCTACGCGGGAGAGTCCGGCTGGAACCTCCTCTCCTGCAAGACTCTCCGCTGGGAACCGGTACGGACAGGCCCCGGCAGGACAGTCCTGTTGCGGCCCCGGGCTGCGCCGCGCGAGGCGGACCTCTGGGAGGGCGGATTCCTGCTGGATCTCAACCAGCGAGTCCTGGGGCTGGTGACCCGCGTGAGCCGTCATCCGTTGGGGCGAAGTCTCAATTGCCGGTTTCTCCCCTGGTCGATGGTGCGCGAGTCCGCCCGGCAGGTGGTATCCAGAAACGGTCACATTCGTTCGGGTTGGCTGGGAGTCTATGTAACAGGCGGGGACGGCGGACCGGTGATCGACGGAATCGAGCCCGGAAGCCCGGCGGCTCTCGCCGGACTTCAATCGGGGGACGTGATATTGAAGGCGGGTGAGGTCGAAGCTCCGTCCCTGGAGGGTCTGCTGCAGGCCATCCGCCGGAACGAACCCGGATCACGGCTGGATCTGGTGGTGCGCCGGGGAGACGCGACCAGAGAAGTCGAGGCGACTTTGGCCCTGAGGCCGCCCCTGCATTCTCATCTGGCCTGGCGGATGGAGTTGCCCGGCGTCGTCGGCGGCCGTTTGATCGAGGAGATGTTTCTGCAGAGGGTGCTGGTGCCGATTCCACCCGGTCTGGGACTCGTGGTCGATCCCTGGGTTCCCGATGGCGCGGGAGGCGTTTCAGGCTCCATCGACAGAGGACTCCGGGTAAGATCGGTGGGAACCCGGAGCATCGGATACCGGGCGGGTCTCCGCAGTGGGGATATCCTGATCCGGATCAACGACCAGCCGGTGGGATCATCGGGCGACCTGCGCCGTTACTCCCGGGCGGGTGTGGATGGATTCCTGATTCTCCATTATCTTCGGGGGGGCCAGCTTCGAACCTTCCGCCTCCGGCTGCCTTGACGGAGCGGCGGTTTCCAACCGCCGGCCGCGGAAACGGAACGGGCGGTTTCCAACCGCCGACTGCCAAGCGGCAGCCAAGCGGCAGCAATGCGTAACCCGGCAAGCGTGGATAATCCGTGACAGACATCCTCTCCATCCGCGGAGCCCGCCAGCACAATCTGAAGAACGTCGACCTGGACCTGCCCCGAAACCGGATCACCGTCATCACCGGCCTCAGCGGCTCGGGAAAGTCGAGCCTGGCCTTCGACACCCTCTACGCCGAGGGACAGCGGCGCTACATCGAATCGCTCTCCACCTACGCCCGCCAATTCCTGGAGAAGATGGAGAAGCCGGACGTGGACTCCATCGAAGGGCTGTCGCCCGCCATCTCCATCGAGCAGAAGACCACCACCCGGAGCCCCCGCTCCACCGTGGGGACCATCACCGAAGTCTACGACTACCTCCGTCTCCTCTTCTCCAGCATCGGCACGCCCAGTTGCCCTCGCTGCGACCGCCCCATCACCCGCCAGTCGGTGGATCAGATCGTCTCCCGGATCCTGACCGACGCGCCGGGTAAACGGGGCATGATCCTGGCTCCCCTCGTCCGGGACCGGAAGGGGGAGTTCAAGAAGTTGTTCGAACGGTACCGGAGGGAGGGATACCTGCGGGCGCGGGTGGACGGGCTCATGGAGTACCTGGAGGAACCTCCGCAACTGGACAAGCGGAAGAGCCACACGGTGGAGATCGTCGTGGACCGGGTTCAGGTTCTGGAGCAGGCCCGGGCCCGAATCCGCAACTCGGTTCAACACGCCGTCGAGATGGCCGAAGGGTTGGTGGCCTTCTCTCCCTGGGGCGGGTCCGACCTCCTCTTCTCGGAGCGGGCCGCCTGTGTTCGCTGTGGCATCAGCATGCCGGAGTTGGAGCCCCGAAGCTTCTCCTTCAACAGCCGTTTCGGCGCCTGCTCCGAATGCGAGGGATTGGGGATTCGGCTACGAGTCAACTTGAGGCGCTTGATGCCGGACCGGGACGCCACTCTGGAGACCCTCTCTCCGGAGCTGCCCGACCGGGACCTCAAGCAATTCATGCGACAATCTCTGCAAGCCCTCCTGGAACACTTCTCCCTGGATCCCGGAATCCCTCTCCGGGAATATCCCGACCGTGTCTGGAAGGCCCTGCGTGCAGGTCTCGACAAGCCCATACTGTTCCGTTACGGCGAACTGACCTATCCGGCGCGTTTCCCGGGATTGGAGCGATGGTTTCAGAAGAAGCTCCGGGCCACGGGAAGCGAGAAGAGGAAGCAGCGGCTTCTCAGCTTCATGGTCGAGGGCGACTGCCCCGCCTGCGGGGGAAGCCGGCTCCGTCCCGAGAGCCGGGCGGTGCGCATTCAGGGGCGCTCCATTTCGGAATACTGCCGGATGCCGCTGGACGAGTGCCTGCCTGCTCTGGAGGCCATCCGGCTCACCCCCCGGCAGGAGTCCATCGCAGGCCCGGTCCTGGATGAAATCCATCACCGGGTCCGGTTTCTGCTGAAAGTGGGGCTCTCCTACCTGACGCTGGACCGGAAGGCGGCTTCGCTGTCGGGCGGGGAAGCGCAACGAGTAAGGCTGGCCACCCAGGTGGGCTCCCGGCTCCGGGGAGTCCTCTACGTCCTGGACGAGCCCTCCGTGGGCCTTCACCCGCGGGACGTGGCCAGCCTCCTGGGCAGCCTGCGGCAACTCCGGGACCTGGGGAACACGATCCTCATCGTGGAGCACGACGAAGAGACCATCCGCAATGGCGACTTCGTAGTGGACCTGGGACCGGGCGCGGCCAACCACGGCGGGCGGGTGGTTGCGGCGGGAAGCCTCCAGGAGATTCTGCGCCATCCCGATTCCCTGACCGCCTCCTACCTGCGGGGCACGCGCCGCATCGAGCCTCCCCCGAGGAACCACACGGGGGAACCCCGGTCCATTGAAGTCGTAGGCGCCACCCACAACAATCTCCGCGACATCGACGTCAGCTTTCCGCTGGGACGCCTGGTCCTGGTGACGGGCGTCTCGGGCTCGGGCAAGTCGTCCCTGGTGAGCGAAGTGCTCCACCGCGCCCTGAGCCGGAAGCTCTACGGCTCCTTCGCGGAGCCGGGTCCCCATCGGGAGATCCGGGGGCTGGAGCATGTGGACAAGGTCATCGAGATCGACCAGTCTCCCATCGGCCGCACGCCGCGGTCGAACCCGGCCACCTACACCGGGGTCTTCACTCCCATTCGCCAGTTGTTCTCCCTCCTGCCCGAGTCCAGGTCCCGGGGCTACAAGGCGGGACGATTCAGCTTCAACGTCTCCGGCGGCCGGTGCGAAGCCTGCCGGGGAAACGGCTTGAGCAAGATCGAGATGAACTTCCTCCCCGACGTCTACGTGGTGTGCGAGAGCTGCAACGGCACCCGTTACAACCGGGAGACCCGGGAGATTCGCTACCGCGGCTATTCCATCTCCGATGTGCTGGACATGACCGTGGAGGAGGCCTGCGAGCTCCTGGAGAACATCCCCACCATCAAGTCGCGGCTCAACACGTTGGTGGAGGTGGGGCTGGGCTACATCCGGCTGGGCCAGTCGGCGCCGACGCTCTCGGGCGGCGAGGCCCAACGGGTGAAGCTGGCCAGCGAACTCAATCGGCGGGCGACGGGCAACACCATCTACATCCTGGACGAACCCACCACCGGCCTCCACTTCGAGGACGTGAGGCGCCTTCTGGACATCCTCCACCGCCTGGTGGACGTGGGGAATACGGTCATCGTCATCGAACACAACCTGGAAGTGGTGAAGAGCGCCGACTGGATCATCGACCTGGGACCCGGCGGAGGGAAAGCCGGCGGCGAAGTTGTCTGCACCGGTCCGCCGGAAGCCGTGGCCGGGTTTCCAGGCTCCTACACCGGCCAGGCCCTGCGCCAGGTTCTGGCTGGATGACGGGCCCACCGCCCGCGCCGTCCGAGACCGGAGCGGTCATCAGGGCGATCTGGAGCCGAAGGGGTTGGCTTGCGTCCTCTCTCCTGGTCGTTCTCTCGTGCGCCGCCTGGACCTGGATCAGCTTTCAATTCCGCTACGGCGAAGGACACGCCGACCGGCCCATCCTGACTTTCGTCCTGCTCTACGCGTGCGCCTGGGCGGGATTCTTCCTGGGCTACCTTCAGCTTCGCCGGGGGGACCGTCAAGCGCCGCTTCTCCTGATCGGGGCGACTGCACTGGTCGCCCGCGTCCTGCTGCTCGGCTCCGGCCTGATCCAGGAGAATGACGTCTACCGTTATGTCCTGGACGGACAGGTCCTGCTGGCGGGAGAGAATCCCTACGGGCAGTCTCCTTTGGAACTGTCGCTCCTTCCTCCGGAGCCTGTGAAACGGGCGCTGTCAGACCCGGCGGCGGAGGAGGTCATCTCCCGCATCGGGTACGCTGAGATTCCTACCCTCTACCCTCCGGCGGCTCAGGCGGCATTCGCCGCCGGAGGCCTGATCAGCGGATGGAACTGGATCGGACTCCGGATCCTCTTCACCCTGTTCGATCTGGCCCTGATCGGGCTGATCGTCCTGCTGCTTACCCGTATCGGCTCGTCCCCGGCCTGGGTGCTCCTGTACGCCTGGAACCCGCTGGTGTTGAAAGAGGTCACCAACTCGGTCCACGTGGACGTCCTGCCCGCCTTCTTCGTCGTGCTTCTGATGGTGAGCCTGGAACGGACCCGGCCTCATGGGGGCTGGAGGTGGCTGTTGATGGCCGCCGGGTCCATGGCTGCAGGAGTGCTCTCGAAGCTGTATCCCATCCTCCTGTTGCCGGCCGCGTTCCGGTTCATCTCCCTGGTTTCGGGCGGGAAGAAGGCCGTCACCTTCGCGGCCGCGTCTCTCGCCGGGATCGTGCTTGGGTACCTGCCCTTCCTGTCCCTGGACGCGGACCGGCTCACCGACGGTCTCAGGAGCTATGCGGAACGCTGGCGAATGAACCAGGGCGCCTTCGACCTGCTGGAGGTTCTGCTCCCCCAGCCTCGGCTCGCCTGCGGCATCCTGATCCTGGCGGTCGCCGTGGCCGTGCCCTGGATCCGCCTCCGGTCCCGCGGATCACCGGCGGAGCTGATCGGAGTCTGCCAGTGGGTCCTGCTGCTCTGGTTTCTCCTTCTGCCCGCGCCCTTTCCCTGGTACGCGGTGGTTCTCGCGGCACTGTTGCCGGCGACGCCGCGATTCGCCCTGACGGCGCCCGCCGTCGTCGCGCTCTCCGGCGCGGCCGGCCTCTACTACCTCGGTTTCTACTACGAGTACCAGCGGATTCCGGAAGCCTGGTGGACCTGGACCCGGCTGGCCGAGCACGGCTTGATCTGGGGAACCCTGGGATTCACCTGGCTACAGTCCCGGAGGGGCGATTTCCAATCGCCCTCTGGGAGGGGAGACCGGTAGTCTCCCACCGGAGGGGGACTTTTCTGCTAGGCTGAACTTCCAGCCTGCCTGACCGATATTTTCGCTTCAAATCATTGATT
>JAPPLF010000002.1 GCA_028874215.1 Acidobacteriota bacterium | reverse complement strand
CGCAGGGGTTGTCGGTCCGGTATTCCATCGCCACGGCCCACTCCAGGACCGTGCGGATGCGCTGGCGCATGGTCCCGGCCGTGCGCGCCTTCACGTGCCAGATGGGCACGAGGATCTCCAGGACGTCGCCGCTGGTCACCTCTGAGACCGGCATCCGGCCGATGCACGGAAAGGCGTAGCGTCGAAAGCTCGCCATCCAGTCGTGGGCCTGCCTTTGATTGCGCCAGCCGGACCGCTTCTGCTCCACCACCCGCTCGGCGGCTTCGGCGAAGGTGGGCATGTTGCGCGTGCGGCGTCTCTCGGTCAGGGGATCCCCACCCTCGCGGGCAAGCTTGCGGTTGGCCCGCGCCTTCTCGCGGGCTTCGGCGAGGGACACCAGCGCCACACCGCCGAGACCGAAGTCGCGGCGGCGACCGCGGATGACGAGGCGTTGGATCCAGCTCCGGGCTCCGTTAGGCTTGACGTAGAGGTACAGGCCGTTGCCGTCGCAGTGTTTGCCCGGTGGGGCCGAGCGCACGAAAGCGGCGGAAAGCGCTTTGTGGGGGTGGCGCCCCTTCGGCTTGGATTTCCGGGACGAAAGGGGAGAATAAGTTACATCAGACATTACACCATAATAAACGGGATGGAGCTGGATATCAAGGGACGTCAGGGGAGGCCGAAACGGGGTGAGAGAAAGTCTAAACTAAAGAAATAAAACCACTTAATAGATATTCCGGGATCTATTTGGATACCCCTGGATTCTACAGGGTTGTTGACGTCCCCTCAACACCCCTTGGTCGGCGGTTGGAAACCGCCGCTCCAAGTCGCCGAACCCCATGCGTTTCAGGCGGATCGGAACGTCTCCGACCGGACGGTGATGCGATCGATCCATTCGAGGTCGGGTTGGTAACCGATCCCGGGGTCCAGTGTGGGCGTGATGGTCCCGTCCGAGTCGACTTCGATGGGGGGCCGGGCCGTGTCCCGGTGGAAATAGCGGCGGCTGGCCGAGACGTCGCCGGGCAGAGTGAAGTTCTCCAGAGTGGAGAGGGCCACGTTGTGGGCCCGCCCGATGCCGGTCTCCAACATCCCTCCGCACCAGACCGGAACGTTCCGGGCCCGGCAGACGTCGTGGACCGCCTTGGCCTCGGTGTGGCCGCCCACGCGCCCCATCTTGATGTTGACGATGCGGCAGGCTCCCACGGTGATGGCATGGTCCGCGTCCCGCCGGTGGCGTATCGATTCGTCCAGGCAGATGGGGGTCCGGAGCCGGGCCTGGAGCTCCACGTGCCGGAAGACGTCGTCGTACTCCAGGGGCTGCTCCATCATCAGCAGGTCGAACCGGTCCAGTCCGGCCAGGTGGTCGAAGTCCGCCCGGTTGTAGGCGGAGTTGGCGTCCACCATGAGCGAGATCCGGGGAAAGCGCTTGCGTACGGCAGCCACGATATCGAGGTCCCAACCCGGCTTGATCTTGATCTTGATCCGCTGGTACCCGGCCTCCAGTTCCTGCTCGATCTTGCGCAGGAGAATGTCGGGGTGATCCTGGATGCCGATGGAGACTCCGCACGGGATCCGGCGATGGCGTCCCCCCAGGAGCTTCCACAGGGGCACGCCCGCCGCCTTGGCCTGGAGGTCCCAGAGAGCGGCCTCCAGACCGGCCTTCGCCATGGGATGCCCCCGGACCGAACGGACCCGGCCCGGAAACTCGTCCGCCCGGCTGAAGCGGACGCCCAGCATGCTCGGGACCAGGAAACGGCTCAGAACCGGCCAGGCAGTGTCCACCGTCTCATAGCTGAATCCGGGCGCATCGTCGGCGACACACTCGCCCCAGCCGGAGAGTCCGTCCGCCCGGACCTCCACCAACAGGACCCGGCGGCCATGGATCCGTCCGAAACTGGTCTCGAAGAAATGGACGAGAGGAAGGTTGACTTCTCGAACGATCACCCGCTCCGGCTTCACTCTTTCCCCTCTCCCGTCTTCGGTTTCCTTCCTTCCTTGCTCCCCCATCCTCCCCCTCCGGGAGTCTCGATCCGGACGGCTTGTCCGGGCGAGAGTTGGAGAGACACCTTGCCGGCGAGGTTTTTGCGGCGGCCCCGGACCACCAGGTAGTTCCGGCCCTTTTTCCCCGTCTCACCCCCGTTGAGACCATAGGGAGGGTTGACCCGCCTCTCCGAAAGGATCGTGGTGGTGCAGTCGGTCAAGGCCTCCAGGGTCCGGACGATTCCGTCCCCCCCTCGATACCTGCCCTTGGCGCCGGACCCGTACCTCAACCGGTACTCCCGAACCCGAAGCGGAAAGTCGTACTCCAAGGCTTCGATGGGCGTGTTCAGAGAGTTGGTCATGTGGGTGTGCACGCCGCTGGTTCCGTGGCCGGCCGGGCCGGCCCCCATGCCGCCCCCGATGGTCTCGTAGTAGGAGAAGGGCTTGCCCGTGCCGGGGTGGAGGCCGCCGATGGTGATGTTGTTCATGGTGCCGCTGCTGGCGGCCGGGATCCGCTCGGGAAGGGCCTGGGCCAGGGCCCGGAGCAGGACGTCCACGATTCGCTGGGAGGTCTCGACGTTGCCGCCGGCCGTCGCCGCCGGAAACCGGGCGTCCACCACGCTTCCCTTCGGCGTCAAGACGCGCACCGAGCGCATCAGCCCGGCGCTGGCCGGAGCATAGTCGGGAGCCAGGCAGCGGAGGACGTAGTAGACGGCGGACCGGGTGACGGCTCCGACGGCGTTGAGGCAGCCGGGCATCTGGGGGGCCGATCCGGCAAAATCGATCTTCATGGAATGTCCGGCGACCCGGACGCTGACGCGAATCGGGACCGGCTCCGGTCCCTCCCCGGGGCCCGCCTCATCCAGCAGGTCCTCGGCCGAGTAGCGTCCGTCCGGAATCCGGCGAATGGTTTGCCGCATGATCTTCGCCGAATAGTCCTGGAGGGCCCGGCAGTACTTTTCCACCTCAGGCCTGCCGTTCTTTTCGACCAGCACCCGCAATCGCTTGTCGCCGACTCTCAGCGACCCCACCTGGGCGGCCAGATCCCCTTCCCGCTCCAAGGGCGTGCGGACGTTGCTGAGGAGCAGGCGGAGCAGGTCGACGTTCAATCGGCCCCGCCGGTAGAGCTTGGACGGCGGCACCCGGATTCCCTCCTGGAAGACGTCCCGGCTCAGGGGCATGGAGCCGGGGGACATTCCCCCCACGTCCGCGTGATGGGCGCGAACGGCCACGTAGAAGACGGGGTGGACGAACCCGTCCGAGGGTTCGAACACCGGCGCCACCATGGTGAGATCGGGAAGATGGGTCCCCCCGGCGAAGGGGTCGTTGAGGATCACCACGTCGCCCGGCTGCAGGGGTTCATGGTCGAGCGCCGCCTGGACCGACATGGGCATGGAGCCGAGATGGACCGGCATGTGGTCCCCCATGGCCACCAGTTGCGCCTTCGAGTCGAAGAGCGCGCAGGAATAGTCGCGGCGCTCCCGGACGTTGGAAGAATAGGCGGTCCGGTGGAGCGCCGTCCCCATCTCCTCGGGGACCGAGGTCAGGAGATGCCGGTAGACCTCCAGCCGGACAGGATGGATGCGTTTCGCCACGAGCGCAAAGATAGCAGAGAAAGAGGAACGGCGACTTGGAGCGGCCGTTTCCAACCACCGGGAGCGGCCGTTTCCAACCGCAAGCTGGCCCGCGAGGGTGGGGATCCCCTGACCGAGAGACGACGCACGCGCAACATGCCGACCTTCGCCGAAGCCGCCGAGCGGGTGGTGGAGCAGAAGCGGTCCGGCTGGCGCAATCCCAGGCAGGCCCACGATTGGATGGCGAGCCTGCGGCGCTACGCTTTTGGGCGCATCGGCCGGATGCCGGTCTCGGAGGTGACGAGCGGCGATGTCCTGGAGATGCTCGCCCCCATCTGGCACGTGAAGCCGCACGCGGCCCGGCTTGTGCGCCAGCGCATGCGCACGGTCCTGGAGTGGGCCGTGGCGATGGAATTCCGGACCGACAACCCCTGCGACCGGGTCGTGCCGGACCTCGGAGCACAGGACGCCGTGGTGCGGCACAGGCCGGCCTTGCCGCATTGCGAGGTGGGGGCGGCCCTCCGGAAGGTGTGGACCTCGAACTCGGCGCCCGTGTCCATGCTGGCCTTCGAGTTCCTGGTGCTCACGGCGGCGAGGTGGGGCGAGGTGCGGTGGGCCGAGTGGCCGGAGA
>JAPPLF010000001.1 GCA_028874215.1 Acidobacteriota bacterium | reverse complement strand
CTAACTCACTCTGGGCCGGATGACGGTGCAGCCAATGGTGCGAAAGTCTTCCTGCAGTCCCAGGAAGGTCTCGTCGGATTCGCAGATTCCGACGATGGCTCCGCCCGAACCGGCGAATTTGGCGCTGACCCCGCGGGATCGGGCCAGCTCGATCATCTCCACGTTCCTGGGTTCCAAACTGGAAAGCCCGGACCGAATATCGAAGTTCCGGTCCATTAGTTCGGCCAACTTCACCGTGTCCCCTTGCAACAGGCAGTCCCGCCCCATCCGGGCCAGCTCGGCGAACTCCTCCATGGCCCGGTGGACCGCCTGCTCTCCCCGGTTCCAGCGGCCCCTCAAATCGTTGTGATAAATGCCGGAGACCTGGCCCAGATCGTTGCGGTATGCCAGGTAGAGCCGCGGCAGCAGGCCGGGATCGAGAGATTCGTAGAGCCCGTGCCCGAGGCGGTTCATGGCCTCCCGGTTGAAATCCATGTAGACCAGGCCTTCGTAGGCCTGACAGACGCGGTCCTGGAGGCCCGCCTCGATTCCGATCTCCTCGGTTTCCACCGAGAGGACGAGTCCGGGCATGATCTCCCGGGGGATGGACACCTGGTAGAACTCGGCCAGACCCCGCATGGCGGCGGTGATGATGGCGCTGGATCCACCCAGGCCCACCTGGCGGGGCACGTCGGTTTCGTAGCGGAGAGAGAAGTTCTGCTGCGGGAGCCGAATCTCCTCTCGCCAGCAGTATTCGGCGAAGACCTTGATGGTGGCCTTGACCAGCCGGAGACCACCGTAGAGTCCGTTGATCCGGACGTCGTCCACCAGGTCCTCCATCTGCCGGAACTCGCACCGGTCCTGGCGGCTCAGGATGATCTCCAGTTCGGGCCACTCGTAGACGACGACGTTGGCGGCGTAGTTTCTCAAGATGCAGGAGATGGTCTTGCCGAAGAAGCCGTCGGAAGGGTTGCCCAAGAGGCCGATGCGAGCGTTTGCCGAGGCCCTAGTGATCTTCAACCAATCGCTCCAGCAGACGCTTGCGCAGGCCGGGCCCCAGATCCGGATCGCGCAGTGCGAACTCGACGAAGGTTTCGAAATAGCTCTCGAAGTTGCCGATGTCGTAGCGCCTCTCGGTTTCCGGCAGGCGGACCCCGATGACCGTCTCTCCTTCTTCCAGAAGCCGTTGGATGGCGTCGGTCAACTGGATCTCCCCGCCGACTCCCGGTTGGATCCTGTCCAGCTTCCCATAGATGGAAGGCGAAAAGACATATCGTCCCACCAGAGCCAGGCAGCTTGAAGTGGACCCGACGGGAGGTTTCTCGATCAGTCCCAGAATGGGAAATTCGTCCCCGTCGCCTCCCGGTTCCACGATCCCATACCGGGAAATGTCCTGCGGGGAAACCGTCTCGACGGCGACCACGCAGGCCGCCCCCGACTCGCGGTGGATCCGCGTCATGGCGCTCACGACGTTGGTCGGCGAATCGAGACCGATGATGCTGTCGCCCAGCGCCACCACGAAGGGGCGGTTCTGGGTGAATCGGCGGGCGCACCGGACGGCATCCCCCAATCCCCGCTGGAGCCGCTGACGGGTGTAGAAGAACTTGACCTCCGTTTGCTCGTAGTCGAGTTCCGCCAGCAGGTCTTCCTTCCCCGACTCCCTCAGGTTCCGAATCAACTGGTGGTCCGGATCGAAGTGGTTCTCGATGGAGGTCTTGGTCCGTCCGGTGACGAAGAGGATCTCCTTGATGCCGTTCCTGCCCAGTTCTTCGACCACGTACTGGACCACCGGCTTCTTGGCCACCGGCAGCATTTCCTTGGGCTGGGACTTGGTGGCCGGCAGGAGGCGGGTCCCCAGTCCGGCGACGGGGACCACGGCGACGCTGATCTCCGGTCCGGTTTTCATGGCGTCTCGTCTCATGGACGGGCTCGTCCGCTGGAAGGGCGACTTCGAGTCGCCCTCTTGGTGTTCAGTCTCACGGACGGGGTCACCCCTGCGGCCGATAGAGCGTGACCAGGCAACCTCCCAGAGCGGCCAAAAGGATGCCCAGGACAAACGGCCACTGGATACTCGAGATCCCGCCCGGCGGCGGATGTTTGATCATGGAGGCGAACGCGTTGACGATGGGGGCTCCCGCGAAGACGATGGCCATGACCACGCTGGGAGAGCCCTTGGCTCCGAAGGCCAGAAGGACACCGAAGGCTCCGACGGCTCCCAGGATTCCGGCGACCAGCGACAAGCCCATTCCCGGCGCCGGATAGCTCCAGTCCGCCCCTTGGCTCTTCAGGACCAGCAGCGGAGCCAGCACGGCGACCAGGAAATAGGCCAGACCGACGAAGAGGAAGGCCTTGTAACGCCCGTTGACCGGGTCCCCCATGGCCACCTGTCCGGCATGGAGCATGGTGCCGTACAAACCCCAGCAAAACACCGTCACGAAAGCGAAGCCGAGCCAGGCCAGTCCAGTGCTAGTCATGAACATCCTCCTTGATTGGATACGGAGTATAGCCGGTAGGAGGGGGACATTCCTGTCCTCCCTTCCCTTTGTGGTTCATCGATACTCTGGAGTTCGGCGGCTAGGAAACCGCCGCTCCTGGCCGAGCCCGAAATCCAGGAGTATCGGGTCGTGATCCGAGAGCTTGCCGAAGATCTCGTCGAGTCCGCCGATCACCCGCGGAGGAGACACGGGATCGGGAAGAATGCCCTTGCCGGCGAACCAGTCCAGCTTCATGGAGCATCGGCCCTGATGGTTCTTCAGGGCCCAGTCGATGAACCAGAAGCACCAATTGGGGATCCATTCGGCCATGTTCCGGTTGGTGGCCAGATTCGCGGCATCGTAGTGGAGCGTGCAAACGCCCATCTGGTTCAGGTCCCGATAGCGGTAGCCTCGATTCTCCAGTTCCCGGAACAGCTGCCGTTCGAACCACCGCTGGGGATGGGGGTAGTGGTTGTCCAGAACGTTTTCGATCCCCATGAGGACCCGGCGGGCGTAACCCAGAATCGAATACACGGCGCGCCGCGCATGGTGGGTGGAGGTGTTCCAATCGCCGCCGATGACGACCGGCAACGAGGGATGCCAGCGTTGAAGATGGTCCAGCAGCAGGGTCATCTGCCGATGCCGGTGCGCCTGGCTGGAGTGGGCGTCCAAGTGGAGGCTGACGGCGCGGAAACGTCCCAGGGGATGCTCCACCAGGCCCAGGATCGCCCGCTGGCATCCCAGGCGTTTCTCGTTTCCCCTCAACTTGTCCTTGCCGTTGGGAAGGGGCAGCGCGTGGGGCTCCGACACCGGATGCCTCGAGAGCAGCGCGTTCCCGTGCAGAGCCTGGTCATTCTCGCCCGGAGCCTCGATCTCCAGCCCCGCTCCCTTGTCCAGATTCAGATAGCTGGGGGCGAACACGTAGGTCATCCCCAGTTGCCGGGCCAGCTCGCGGGTCACGTGGAGGTTCCCGGTTCGGGCCATTCCGTAGTCCAGTTCCGTCAGCAAGAGAGCGTCGGCCTCCCGCAACAGCGGATGCTCCCGTAGAGCCCTGGCCAGGCCCGGCAGCTTCAGGCCGCGCTCGATGTTCCAGGCGACGGCGCGGATTGAGCTCCGGGCCGGTCCGGAACGTCCCGCCGGGTCTTCACCGGTCTCGACGGTATTCAGCACCCGGTCGATTTCGGGCCGGAGGCGGCGATAGAGGGGAGAGGACTCCAGATGGCGGCTCGAAGGAATCTGCCTCAGTTGGGGGAAGTAAGGATTGATGGCGTGGTCCATCAGTCCGGGTCCCGCGCCAGGGCCTCTGATCCACGATGGTCATCCCGGACCGGTTCTCTCACCAGAGAGCTCCGGAAACGGAATCCTTTTCCAGCAGCAGGAGCACGAAGATGACGGCATTGATGCCGTGGGATGCGAAGCAGAGGATGCAGGGAACACGGGTCAGGAACAGCAGGGAGTAGGTGAGAAACAACCCCAGGAGGACCGTGACTAGACTTGCCAGCAGTGAGAAGTGGAAGATGGGAGAGGTGAACAGGAAACCTTCCAGGGTTCCGGCGGCGATCAACGGGTAGAAGAGTTGCGCCAGGACCGAGTTGGGAACGCCGAGGACTCGGGCCCGGGGAGTGAAGACGATAGTGGCGCAGGTCTTTTCTCCCATCCGGCAGAAGCTGGGAATCCAAGCGGCGTCGGGTCGCACCCAGCGGTAGGCCACGGCCGTGAAATAGGATGAGATGATGAAGCCGGCCAGCGACAGGACGACCAACAGCAGAGACGGCCAACTCATGCGTGCCGCTCGCCTCCCGGCTGTCTCCGTCGTTCCATGGTTGGATGTATTGTATGGGAATTATAAAGTGCAGTTGACACTTTGCAGTTCTGGCGCCACGCTCGGCCT